>JBFYQC010000137.1:0-43354 GCA_041302975.1 Bacteroidota bacterium | reverse complement strand
CGTCTGTAGTGTTGTTTATCACATGCACCGCCAGAGCTTCCATGGGTATATCTGTTAATTTATCGGCCGATACATAGTTTATAATTTCATCATCGGTAATTACTATGTTTTCGGTATTCTTATCGGTAGTTGGCATTATCATCATCACCCCTAACGAAACCATGAATATTGCTGCCGCTGCATACCAAACAGGGAGCAGTGCAAAACGTTTGGGAGTTGGTTTGATGTGTTGGAATAACTGCGTTTTATTTTGTTCGAAGTAACCATCCGGTATGTTAAACCCACCATTATTAATCCTTGCCAACAATTGTTTTTGGCTTTGCTCAAAATATCCATCCGGTAAGGTAAATCCACCTTGTTGGTTACTTTTATTGATATGATTTGGATTGCCTTGGTGACTCATTACGCAGTTTTTGATGCTTGTTATGGATAAAGGTTTAATGTACCGTTAAATATTCTTCAATTTTTTTTACAGCATGATGATAAGAAGCTTTTAACGCACCTACAGATGTTTCCAAAACTTCACTCATTTCTTCGTATTTCATGTTGTCAAAATATTTTAGGTTAAACACTAACCGTTGTTTTTCGGGCAGTTTTAGTATTGCTTGTTGCAACTTAAGCTCGGCACTGCTTCCATTAAAGTAGCCTGTGGTGGTTAAATGGCTCAGTAGTTCTGGTGAAGTTTCTTCTATGTTTTGGTGATGTTTTTGTTTGTTTAAAAAGTTTAAGGCCTCATTGGTAGCTATGCGGTAAATCCAAGTAAACAACTTCGCATTGCCTTTAAATTGATGAAGGTTTTCCCACACTTTAATCATGGTGTTTTGAAGCACATCATCAGCATCATCGTGGTTTATAACCATGCGCCTAATATGCCAGTACGTTTTTTGTTGATAGGTATTTAGCAGCCACTCAAAAGCCTTATGCTTGTTTGCCTGTTGTGCAAACGCCTGCAATATCTCTTCATCGGTTGTTGGCTTGTTGGTGTTCATTTGCTTAATGTGCTAATTTAGAGTAAATATGGTAACACTTGGTTTAAATTGTTTTCAAACTTTATTGTTAACTGCCTCAGTAACTTGAGTAAAAAGTTTGGGTAGGAGTTAAATTGCATGTAGTTTTGCAGCTTAATACACTTAATTGAAATTGTTCTTGCTTGGCATGATGATTGTAAATTATTGTATCAGAATAAATGTTAAATAGCTAAACGTATCATCATGATTAATCGAATCATTCTTCTTCTAGTCCTTTCAACCTCTTTTGCCTTCGCGCAAAAAGCACCTAAGCCTATTGATAAAAATGCAGATAAATTATTGAATCTAATTAGCACGCGCTACAAGAACTTTAAAACCATTAAGGCTGATTTTATTTACAGCATTGAAAGTAAAGCAGAGAACATCAGCGAAAAACAAAAGGGAAGCATTTATGTGAAGGGAAACAAGTTTAGGTTAGACATAGCAGACCAGGTTATTATGTGCGATAACAAAACCGTGTGGACATACAGTAAAGAAGTTAACGAGGTTCAGGTAAATAATTATGACCCTAAAAAAGCACCTATCAGGTTAGATGATCTTTTTACGATGTACGATAAAGGGTTTTTATCAAAAATATTGGAAACAAAAAAAGAGGGTAAAAATGATATTGTTTTGGTAGAACTTACCCCGAAAGATAAAAAGAAAAATTTTTTTAAAATTAAGCTCACCATTGATAAAACAAACCAAACCATCACAAAATCTCAGGTGTTTGATAAAAATGGAACCATACATACTTACATTGTAACCAATCAGTTTCCAAATATTAAATTAGAAGATAAATTTTTTGTGTTTGATGTAAAGAAATACCCAAAATGTGAAGTAATCGACTTGAGGTAATCATCTAAGAGTTTGACTACTCCAACTAAAAGATAAATAAAGGTTTCAAGTGGCTTCAGTGCCACTATCTCATAAGCCCTGAAGGGGCGAAATCTCTCTGCATTGTGCACCGCACATTGCACCATAACAAAAGAGGCTCTCGTTTAAGACAGCCTCTTTTGTTTTTAAATTAATGTATAAACCTCGCATTAATCAAGTAGTCTTCATCATCTCCAAGTTTTACGGATTGCGTGCCGTGCATGCTAAATCCGCTATCAGTAACATACCTTAAATAGGTAGAAGATTGGTACAAGGAGTTTGTTTTGGTTAAAACAGCTTCAATCACTTTAACGTTGTATTGCCCATCTCGAGTAATTTTTACCGTTTTAAGGGTTTGTTTTTTATCGGTTGAGGTATAGTTGATTTGGGTCTGACTATTCGAACTGCTGCTATCAACCTTAAAAGCATTTCTATTGCTTGGTTTAGCTAAATCTAAAACAGTAAACGCTTGCAGTTCCTTTTCCCAATTTACGGTATCATAAATGGTTAAACTGTCTTTGTTTTTGCCATAAACCAAATGTTTTTTTATACCTGTTTTTTGTTCAGTTAATAGGGTTATTTCATGTTCAAAAAAATGTTTGGTATCAAAAAATACAGTTGGGTTTACCGTTGTGTTTTGGCATGATACCAATACCATAAAGCAAGCAACTATAATTAATCGCATAATAAACTGGTGCCTGTCATTTGTGTGGGTTGAGGAATTTGAAGTAAGTGAAGCACTGTTGGTGCAACATCAGCCAATCTTCCTGTTTTTAATCGTTTGCCATTTCCGTTTACCACAATAAAAGGAACTTCATTGGTGGTATGTGCTGTATTTGGTGTTCCATCTTCTTCATTGGTCATGTACTCTCCATTGCCATGGTCGGCAGTTACCAATAACGTGTAATTATGTTCAAGCGCGGCAGCAACAATTCTACCCAAACATTCGTCTACTTTTTCAACAGCCTTTATTTCGGCACTAACAATACCGGTGTGTCCCACCATATCGGGGTTGGCAAAGTTAACACACATAAAATCGGGTTTCTCTTTGGTAATAGCTTGTAAAGCAAAACCACAAACTTCTTCAGCACTCATTTCCGGTTGTAAATCGTAAGTAGCTACTTTGGGCGATGGCGCTAAGTACCTGGTTTCGCCAATAAAAGGTTGCTCTCTACCACCACTAAAAAAGAAAGTTACATGCGGATACTTTTCTGTTTCGGCAATACGTGTTTGTGTTTTTTGATGTTGCTCTAGTACTTCACCTAAAGTCATCTGTAAATCAATATCAGGGAAAACAATACCTACGTTTTTGTATGTTTTGTCGTAATCGGTTAAGGTTACATAATGCAAGTTTAATTTATGCATGTTATGCTCGTAGAAGTCAGTTTGTGTGAGTACTTCAGTTATTTCACGACCACGATCGGTGCGGAAATTAAAACAAATCACCACATCGCCATCTGTAATTTTTGCTATAGGTTGATTGTTGGAATCTATACAAATAATAGGTTTGATAAACTCATCAGTTTCTCCTGCAGCATATTTTTTTTCAATGCTAGATAACACATCTCTGCTTTGTTCGCCAATTGCGTTCACCATACAATCATATGCCAGTTTAACACGTTCCCATCGTTTATCCCTGTCCATTGCGTAATATCGGCCACATACCGAGGCCAATTTACCACCGGTATTATTTAATTCGGCAATTACTTTTTGTAAATAACCTTTTCCGTTTTTAGGATCAGTATCGCGTCCATCAGTAAAGGCATGCACAAAAAAGTTGCTGATATTTTCGTGCTTCATCATTTTGCACAAACCAAATAAGTGTTCAATGCTTGAATGCACACCACCATCACTAACCAATCCAATGAGGTGAATATTCTTGTTGTTGGTTTTAGCATGATTAATAGCGTCTAATAATGTTTGGTTTTCATATACATCACCATCTTCAAACGATTTATTGATGAGCACCAGTTGCTGATACACTACACGCCCTGCACCTAAATTCATATGACCAACCTCGCTGTTTCCCATTTGTCCGGCCGGCAATCCTACATCTAAACCACTTGTTTTAATGCTTGTACCCGGGTATTTTTTTACTATACCATCAAAATTAGGCGTGTTAGCTTGGTATATGGCATTGCCATCATAGGGTTTTCCATTTCCCCAACCATCTAAAATAATTAAAGCTACTTTATTAGTCATGGTGCAAAAATAACTAATAAAACTTTTAAGCCTTGTTATTTTGCATATCAACATTTTTACTAATTTGCACCTGTGGCACGCTTTTGGTTTAAGGTGCGTAAGTAAACAAACACAACATGAAGAACGGTTTATTTAAATACATGGTATGGGTTATGCTAATGTTCAGTGCATCAGTAGTATTGGCTGATGGTTTTGATGAAATAGTAAACGCCCTAAAAAGCAACAATGCCAAAGAAGTGTCTAAGTTTTTAAATAGCACTGTAGAGTTAACCATAAACGATAACGAGGGTGTTTACAGTAAACAGCAGGCCGAAATGATGATTAAAAACTTTTTAATCAACAATCAGCCTAAAAATATTACCATACAACATCGTGGTTCATCAGGTCAAAGTGCCAAATATGCCATTGCAAATTACGAAACAGCCCAAGGAAAGTTTCGTGTATACATATTTATGAAAAATAGTGGTAGTGGCATGTTGGTACACGAAATGCGTTTCGAAAAGGAATAGTGTAATTATCCAAATTTCAACTGTATCAAATTAATGGAAAACTTATTAAATAATACCTTAGTTAAACAACTGATTGATGTTGCGTTTGCTGAGGATATAGGAGCTGGCGATCACACTTCATTAGCCACTATTAACGCTGATGAAACTGGAAAGTCTATCATTGTAGCTAAAGATAACGGCATCATAGCAGGGTTAGCTTTGGTTGAATATATTTTTAAAAAAGTAGACCCTACATTGGTGGTAAAACTACTGAAAAATGACGGTGACGAAATTGCCTATGGTGATGTGGTATTGGAAGTTTCGGGTAGTTCGAGAAGTATGTTAACAGCAGAACGAACTGTTTTGAATTTTGTACAACGTTTAAGCGGTGTGGCATCTTTAACGGCAAAATATGTGTACGAATTAAAAGGTTTACACACTCAAATACTCGATACGCGGAAAACCACTCCGGGTATGCGTTTACTCGAAAAATATGCAGTTAAAATCGGAGGTGGTGCTAATCATCGAATTGGTTTGTACGATATGATTTTAATTAAAGATAACCATGTGGATTTTGCAGGAGGCATTACGAATGCAATAGCACGTACGCAAAAATATTTACAGGATAATAACCTAAACCTTAACATTGAAATTGAAACTAGGACGCTTGATGAAGTTAAACAAGTGTTGACAGTGGGTGGTGTTCATCGTATTATGCTGGATAACTTCTCTCCGCAGCTATTGCGTGAAGCGGTAGCTTTAATTGATGGGAAATATGAAACTGAAGCAAGTGGTGGAATAACCCTTCAAACCCTTAGAAGCTATGCAGAAACTGGTGTTGATTTTATATCATCGGGTGCATTAACCCATAGTGTAAAGGCTATGGATTTAAGTATGCGAGCCGTTTGATAAAGTACATTAAATTATAATAACATCATAAAAAAAGCCAACTAATTTAATAGTCGGCTTTTTTATGTATTAATCGTTTGATTATTTTGTCTTTCTAGGATCACCAACACGGTCCATTACACAACGGAAACCAATAGTTGCGGTCGATAAATCCTCATCCAAGAATCTTCTTGAACCCGGAGTCATCCAATAAGCTCTATCGTTCCATGAACCACCTTTATATACACGAGCGGTGTTTCTAATTAAACTTGTAACACCGTAATCGTATTTTTGTTCAAAGTCTGTATATTCTAATTCATCTTTAAATCCAATATTGTTTGACTTGCGGTAGTTTCTTCGTTTAGCGTTTTCAGATTCTGTTACATCTCTGTATGGAATACGACCTAAGCTATCTTTCTCTGCAACTATACCGTCAGCATCTGTAACTTTAGTTTTGTATACATTACCGCGGAATGGTGCAATTTCTTGACCATCTTCCCATGATAAAGGACGATAAACATCCATTGTCCATTCACTTACGTTACCTGCCATGTGGAATAAACCAAAATCGTTAGGTAAGTAATCTTCATTTTTAACGGGTACAGTATAGAAGCCTGCATCATTTAAACGGCCTGCAACGCCAGCAGCATCACCGCGTCCACGCATGTAGTTGGCATACATTGTACCACGGTTTTTCTCAGAATCGCTTCTACGCATGGTTAAACCATCCCAAGGGTATATACGTTTAACATCAATATTTTCATTGTATTCAGGGGACATGTATCCATAAGCGGCATATTCCCATTCTGCTTCAGTCGGTAAACGGTAATCAGGTAACAAAATACCATCTTCCATACGCACTTGGCGCGTTTTTCCACCAGGAGCATAATCTTTTAATTCTTTTTTTACTGTTGGTGTATACAACCCTAAAAGGTATGCTTCTGTGTTAAAGTTGTTATCACCTGTAGTTTTTTGAACGTCTAAGTCAATAAAACCTTCACGTGCCAAAATCATTTCGTTTACACGATCTGTACGCCAGTCGGTGTATGCCTTCGCTTGTAGCCAATTTACACCAACAACAGGATATTCTCTGTATGCAGGGTGACGTAGGTAATACAACACGTATGGTTCGTTGTATGAAAGTTTATTACGCCAAACCAATGTATCAGGTAATGCACCACGATAAACTAAAGGATTGTCGACAAAAACACGGTTTAACCAATACAAATATTCTAGGTAATGGAAATTGGTCACCTCTGTTTCATCCATATAAAAACTAGGAACAGATACCCTGCGCTTAAGTGCATTTCTTTCGAACATGACATCGTTCTCAAAGTTACCTAAACTGACAGTACCGCCTTCTATAAACACTAATCCCGGTCCTGTTTCTTGTTCCTGGAACTTTGGTTTTTCAAAGCCGCCCCACTTCTCGTTATTGTATTGCCAGCCGGTAGTCTCCGACTTAGGTTTTTTACACCCTGTGCCAATAAACACGCTATGGGCTAGTGCTGCTAAAAGAAAAACTTTTGTGGCCTGCTTCATATATAAATCGTTTTGAAGTATTAATTTTTTCAAATATAACGAAAAAAAAATGGAATTATTCCAATATTTATTTATAATTTTTTGATTAAAGTGCTGGACAGGCAATCATTTTTGTTCTTGATTTTGGCCTTTTCTTTGGCGTAATCTCGAATGCGAGTGATAATTCATGTGAGCCCTGCGTGGCTGTGCGCGCACCTGATATGGTAATGTCATAGCTGTAGCCAATGCGAAACTTAGGTAGTTTTAAACCAAGCATGATAATGGCTGCGTCTGTATTTTTACTGGTTTGACGAATCCATAAACCAGCCGTTAATGCTTGTTTTTTTACGTACATACCTAAATTCAACTGGTTAAAATTACGTTGACTCATGTATAAAATGCTTGGAGCTAAAATCACTCTTTGTTCTTCATTACGCTCTTGTGTTAACGATATGTTCAATCCAGCATGAGCAGTGTATCGTCTTGGTAATTTAAACTCTTCTTTTGGACTGTTCTCATAGTAAAATGATTGATTTGGCTCAGTTAAATTATGTACTGCCAATCCTGCAAAAAAGATTTCACTGTATACAACTATTCCAGTACCAAAATTCGGGAACGTTCTATTCTCAGCTCCTAAAGGTTCTTGAGTTGGATAAACAAATCCGAGACGGTCGTCTATTTGATCACCAAACTTAAACTTACTAAAATCATAACTTTTTTGTACGAAAGTAGCTTGTACCGCAGCACGCATACGAACTTTACGACTAAGCTGGGTATAAAATGAGTAAGATAAACTTGCTTGATTGGTAGTTAGTCTTCCATCACCTGCTACATCATTCAAGAATGATGCGCCAAGTCCACCTAATCTATTAACATGTGCATCAACGCTGGCGTATGTTGTCTTAAAGTTATTGGAAACACCAATGTACTGATCTCGATATGCTGCATTAAATCTTATATTTCCACTAGCTCCGGTCAGCGCAGGATTAGTATACAGCGGGACAGCGTAAAACTGGCTGAACTGCGGATCTTGCGCAAGTACTTTGCTAAAACTAGCAATGGTAGTTAATATTATTAGGCTACGAAAAAAAAGCATAAATGCATGATTAAGCTATACAAATGTAACCAAAAAGTTCTAAATTAAAACTCAGGACAACGGATAGCTCTAATTGATTTTTTAGGGATACGTTTTCTTAATTCAAAAGATAATGAAATCTCATGAGACGCCCTTGCACCTGGACGAGCATTAGATACAGTCGCATCATATGAATATCCTATACGCAGTTTTTCTCTCCTTAATCCTAATAAGATTATCAAAGCATCAGAGTTTGCAGTTGTTTGACGGAAATAACCTCCTAAAATGTATGAACCTTTATTGTAGTACATTCCTAAATTCAATTCAGAAAATACACCTTGTTGCATGTATATAATGTTAGGTGATATACTAATGTTGTTTCTATTAGATCTTTTATCTGGCGGACGTAACGGAATCTGAGCCCCAGCATGAACAGTTATTTTTCTTAATATTACGTTTTTATTTTGATTATTATTCCAGAATTTCTGGCTTGGCTCTGTTAGGTTATGTACTGCAAAACCACCATATGCATATTTGGTATAACCAATAAAACCAGCTGCAAAATTAGGAATTGATATTGCCGGATTTGGAGGAGATTCACCAGTTACGGGCTTAACAATTCCGTATTGCTTAAGTATTTGGTCGCCCCAAGTGAAATTTCCAAAATCAAGTGTTTTCTGCATAATGGTTGCTTGAACACTAGCCCTTAATGTAAAATACCTATTAACTGGTATTTGATAAGAGTAGGCCCCTGAAACCGCATTAGTGGTAAGTAGGCCTACACCTGCTTGATCTCTGGTAACCATTATGCCAATTCCGCCATTTATCACATCATAGTGTTCATCAAAAGATGCAGACATGGTAGTGAATGTTCCGGCAATACTACTCCATTGATTACGGGCATTGGTTACTATTCTTCCATGGTTTGTACTTCCAGCAAATGCAGGATTTATATACATAGGATTGGCATAGAACTGCGAAAAGTGGGGGTCCTGAGCAAACAGGTCGCCTTTCACAACAATCATTATAGCCATATATAAAAATAACTTCCTTTTTGCCGAAAGTGAAAATTTCATTTTGTTGTTAAACCTTTTTGTCCATTAAAGCCTTTTGTAGTGCTTTAATCAACTGATCCCCCTTATATTTTCAATGCTTATTTTGCCCCTTTTTTGGGAATAAACATATAATTAATTTCATTTGTTAACGTTATGTTTCGCAGCTAATGCATTTTTCAATTATAAATAATTTGTTAACTTTTATGCAATTTTTATTGCCTCGTGTAAAAATATTTTTTTTATTTTTTTTATTTTCAGCCTTTTGGGGCTCCGATTTAAATGCCGCTGTGCTTCGTTTTCAGCGTAATATAAATTGGATAGAAGAAAAAAACATCAATAAAGGTGAACAAACTTTTTCGAATTTTATTTCGTTTAAAGATGCTTTGTTAACTCAAAATAATCATTGGCACCCATATTGGAGCGAAGTTTTCCGTCTTGATATACCTGCTTCTAACATTAAAGTTAACATTCAAAAAATTGTATTTGGCAATATAAATAACAAAAACCACATACAAAATCAAGATATTCTTAAAATTACAAAAGAATTCAATAAGCAAATAATAAATGGTTACGAAAATGGTAAAAGTGTAGTTGGTTTAACATTTTTACCAATTGGTTACGATGGCTCCACAAATAATAGTTTATTAATAACTTCATTTGAAATAGAAATAACATATGATGTTGTAGCTTCTCAATCACCTGCGCTAAACAAACGGACATTTGCGACTAATTCTATTTTATCTAATGGAGATTGGTATAAAATCGCGGTAACAAAAACAGGTTTTCATAAATTAGATCGTAATTTCTTTCAAGCGAACGGCATCAATATTTCTGGTATCGATCCTAGAACTATAAAAGTTTATGGTAATGGTCCTGGTTTGCTACCTCAAGCTAATTCAGCCTCTCGATTGGATGATTTGGTAGAAAATGCTATTTTAGTTATAGGGGAGAATGATGGTGTATTTGATCTTGGAGATTATGTTTTACTATATGGAAAGTCGCAGTTTGATGTATGGAAACAAAATGGGTCTTTTATTGGGCGGGAAAAAAATATCTACTCAGATACAACATATTATTTCATTACTTTCAATCAAGGTAATGGTAAGCGAATAAGCAAGCAAGTGGTTCAGCCTGTTGCGGTTAATTTGCAAGATCATCATATTTATTGTTATTCTCATGAACTTGATGTCTTAAATTATGGTAGGAGTGGAAGACAATTTTTAGGAGAGGCGTTTGATAGAATACCTTCTCAAAATTTCCCTTTTTACATTGACGGTCATATTGCAACAGATTCTATTATCATAAAATCTGTTGTAGCGTCACGATCTTTAATTTCACCATCAAATTTTGATGTAAGTGCAAATAATAATTTTCTATTTACACATAGCAATATTCCGACAGTTGGAACCAATTATGATGGTTATTATTACAGAAGTAGTGGTCCTATAATTAATAAGTTTTATTCTTCAACACCTGCTGTAAATATAAATTATAAATATGATAACCCTCCCGGAGGATCAATTGGTTGGTTAGATTATTTTGAAATCAACACAAAGGCGAATTTAACTTGGTTTGGTAGTCAAGTATTATACCGAGTAACAACCCCAATTTTATCTGGTGCTACACGTTACACAATAAAAGGAGCGCCCTCTTCAGCACGTATTTTTAACTTATGGAATCTAACGGATATTCAAGAATTTATAGTAGATAGAATTGGAGATGAAACTTCTTTTGTGAACAATACTAATTCTTACAATGAGTTTGCAGGAATTAGTGATGTGTCTTCCTTCTGGGTACCAATAATGGTTGGTAAAATTAGCAATCAAAATCTCCATGCATTACTTCAAAGCGATGCGGTATATATCACGCCTGGTTTGTTTTTTTCTGAGGCCATGCGATTAGCAGCATTTCACCAACAAAAGGGGGTTAAAATTCATGTGGTAAATGTAAACGACATATACAATGAGTTTTCTAGCGGAAGCCAAGATGTAAGTGCTATTCGGGATTTTTTAAGAATGTTTTATACCCGAGGTTCAACTGTAAATGACAGGGTTAAATACGTTACAATATTTGGTCGTGCATCATTTGATTATAAATACAGAATAATCAACAACAGTAATTTTATACCAACTTACCAAAGTTCATATACAGAATCGCCTATACTTTCTTATTGCAGTGATGATTACTATGGGTTTCTTGATGAGAACGAAGGTATGTGGGATAGTGGAACTGACCCCAAAGAATTTTTAGATTTAGGAATTGGTCGTTTACCGATATCAAATGTTACAGAGGCTAGAAATGCAGTAGACAAAATTATCAATTACTATCAATCAGATAGAATGGCTGATTGGCGCAATAAAATAGTGTTTGTTTCGGATGACGAAGATTACAACATACATCAGAATGATGCAAACAATATGGCAAATAATGTGACTTCTAGATTTAAAAACTTCAATATCGGAAAAATTTGGATAGATGCTTATAGAGAAGAAGTAGTAGCAGGTGGGCAGCGTAATCCTAGTGCTCAAAAAGCAATAGTTGATGCGGTACAAAAAGGTTGTTTTATTATTAACTATACTGGTCATGGAGGTGAGTTAGGATGGGCTGCAGAGCGGATATTAACCATTGAAGATATTAATGGATGGAGTAACCAAAATAGACTACCCTTGTTTGTAACTGCTACATGCGAGTTTAGTCGGTTTGATGATCCTTACAGGATTTCTGCTGGTGAATTAACTTTTTTGAATACAAAAGGTGGTTCAATAGCCTTATTTACAACAGTACGTTTGGTAAACGCATTTTCTAATACGATGTTAAATACCTATTTTTATAATCGGATTGGATTAGATTCTTCATCAAAACAAAATCCAATACCATTAGGTGAAGTTATGCGTTTAACTAAAAACGATTATTTACCTAATGATAAAAATGAACGCAATTTTACTTTGTTAGGTGATGCAGTTATGACGCTTGCCTATCCTAAATACAATGTGGTTACAACATCAATTAATCATAAATTATTAACTGACATAACAGATACATTAAAGGCCCTTTCTAAAGTTACCATTACAGGTAAAATAACAGATTTGCAAGGAAACACACTTACTGGCTATAATGGACAGGTGTTTTCTACTGTTTACGACAAAGCATCCATTTATCAAACGTTGGTAAACAATTCGGAATCGTCACCGGCACTTCAATTTAATATGCAGAATAATATTATTTACAATGGAAGTTCAACTGCTACTAATGGAATGTTTACTTTTTCATTTATTGTTCCTAAAGACATATCTTATCAATTGGGAAGAGGTAAAATATCTTATTATGCAACTAATCTGGTAAATGATGGGAACGGTTATAACGATAACTTTGTTGTTGGAGGAACAACAGACTCGGTTCAAGTAGACGGAATCGGTCCTGCCGTTAAATTATACATGGATGATGAAAAGTTTGTATTTGGAGGATTAACCAATGAGAATCCAATTTTTATAGCCAAATTATTTGATGAAAATGGCATAAATACAATTGGGCGTGGTATCGGTCGAGAACTTACTTTAATTATTGATGGAGATAATAGCAAGTCGCTTTCGGTAAATGATTATTATAAGGCTAAAGTTAACAGTTATCAAGAAGGAGAAGTGAGGTATCCACTTAATAATATTGCACCTGGAAAACATACTGCAACATTAAAAGCTTACGATACCTACAATAATTTGAGCGAGAGTAGCACCGAATTTATGGTGGCGTCAAACGAAAAGTTAGCGCTTCAGTATGTACTCAATTACCCTAACCCTTTTACAACTAACACAACTTTTCACTTTGATCATAATAAGGTTGGAGAAAACTTACATGTAATTATATACGTTTATACGATTAGCGGTAAACTAGCTAAAACACTTACTACTCAAGTAGCATCTGCTACATCTCATTTTGATCAATTAACTTGGAATGGGTTAGATGAGTATGGCGATAAGTTGTCAAATGGAGTTTATATCTATAAAGTACAGGTAAAAAGTAGCACAGGTAAAATGGCAGAGTCCATTCAAAAATTGGTAATATTAAATTAGTTAGGGTAAATCCCAGAAAGCATTATTTTTGGCAATTATAATAAGTGTAAATGAAGAAGTATTTAAAAGGCATAGCAGCGATATTTGCAGGGTTTAGCGCCATTAATGCAAATGCACAAATTACTACAGGACAATTAGACGGACGACAAAATACAATTACTTCGGCAGTGCCATTTTTGTTGATTACGCCTAACGCTAGGGCAGGGGCAATGGGTGATGCAGGAGTAGCAACACCTAACGACCCTAATGCCATACATTGGAATGCAGCGAAAATGGTATTTAATGAAAAAAACGGAACAGTTTCTTTGTCATACAATCCATGGTTAAGGCAATTGGTACCTGATGTTTCTTTGTCATACCTTTCTATAATGGGTAAAATAAATGAAAAGGCATCGTTGGGCGGATCGTTAAGGTATTTTTCACTAGGAGAAATACAGTTTACAGATGTATATGGAGGTAGTTTGGGTAAAGCAACACCTAGCGAATGGGCTGCAGATCTGGCCTACGCCCAAAAACTTTCTGACAATTTTAGTTTAGGAGTAGCATTCCGATTTATATATTCAAATATAGCAGGAGGTGCTCAAACACAGTCTCAAAGTGGTATAAAAGCAGGAACATCTTATGCCGCAGATATTACAGCCTATTATAAAAATAAAACTAAAGTAGAAGGTTATAAAGTGAACTACGGTATTGGTGGCGCTATTACTAATATTGGCTCTAAACTAACTTACACTACAGATCAAAATCAAAACTTTATTCCTATTAATTTACGGATAGGTGGTTATGGTGAGGTTGAAATTGATAAATATAACACGATTGCCTTAGCTCTCGATTTTAATAAATTGTTAATCCCAACTCCCCCTGTTTATAAATACGACTCTTCTGGAAATCCTGTTATACAAAATGGAGGATTAGTTATTGAATCGGGAAAAAATCCCAATGTGCCTATTATTCAAGGTATGACTCAGTCTTTTTCTGATGCTCCTGGTGGATTTAAAGAGGAGATGCGAGAGATTAATATTTCTGCTGGATTAGAATATTGGTACGACAAGCAATTTGCACTTCGTGCAGGCTATTTTCACGAGAATCAATATAAAGGTAATCGAAAATACGCAACTTTTGGTGTAGGTATCCGATATAATGTATTTACGATTGATGCTGCCTACCTGGTATCGTTTGGGCAGCGTAATCCGCTTGATAATACATTACGCTTTACTTTAGGCTTAGATTTTGATGCTTTAAAATCTGGTAGTAATGAAAAAGAGCAGCCAACAGGTATTTTTGAAATGCCTAAAGATAACTAACTATGAGAATAGGTTTTGGATTTGATGTTCATCAATTGGTAGAAGGAAGAGAATTGTGGTTGGGAGGAGTAAAAATACCTGCACTAAAAGGAGCTTTAGGCCATAGTGATGCGGATGTATTGTTACATGCCATTTGCGATGCTATTTTAGGAGCACTAGCATTAGGCGATATAGGAAAGCATTTTCCAGATACTGATAATAGCTACAAAGGAATTGACAGTAAAATTCTGCTTCAAAAAGTAATAGCGCTTATAGATGCAAAAGGCTATAAAGTTGGTAATATTGATAGTAGTTTGTGTGTAGAAAAACCCAAAGTAATGCCTTACGCAGATCAAATGTGTTCAACCATTTCAAGCATTTGTGGGGTTGGCATTGATGATGTTTCGGTTAAAGCCACAACCAATGAGAAGATGGGTTTTATTGGTAGAGAGGAAGGCTTAGTTGCTTATGCTGTTGTATTATTGATAAAAAAATAAATTCAGTTTAATTAGAAAAGGAGGCTAACGCCTCCTTTTCTAATTAATGCTATCGGCTAATGTCTCTAGTTTCATTCCTCTAGAACCTTTAATAAAAAAAGCGCAGTTTTTATAATTCATTTGTTTAATTAAGGCTTCTGCTTCTGATGTTGTTTTAAAAGTATGTGCCTTGGGATGCTTAGTGCCACAGAATTCCTCTCCAATAAGTATTATATGGTCAAGGTTCAAGCTGGTGCATAAGTCAACCATTCGTTGGTGCTCAGTTTTGGCATAATTACCCATTTCAAACATATCACCCATGATAATTATTTTATGTGGATGTTCCATTGCTGCGAAGTTTCTTAAGGCCGCTTCCATGCTACTAGGATTGGCGTTATAAGCATCTAAAAAAATAAGGTTGTTACTTTTTTGAATCCATTGTGAACGGTTGTTTTTAGGTTCATATGAAGCAATGCCTTTTATTACATTGTCATCGCTTACTCCAGTGTATTTACCTATTGCTATTGCAGCCATAATGTTATCAAAATTATAATCTCCACTTAAAATAGAATGTCCATTAAGGTTATGAAACATGAACTTTATAGCAGGTTGTAATTGTTTGGCCATAGCCATATAATCTGCCTTTACATCTCTTAATGCTGTATTTGCAGCATAAGTTATTTTTTTACTTAAACGTGAGCTCATACGCATTAACCATTCATCATGTGCATTTACAAATGCAGTTCCGTTGTTTTTAAGCAAATAATAATAAAGTTCACTATTGCTTTTTGCTACCCCTTCAATATCACCAAATCCCTCTAAATGGTCCATTCCGTTATTGGTCACAATTCCTAATGTTGGTTCTGCAATTTCACATAGCTCAGCATTTTCGCCTACATGGTTCGCTCCCATTTCTATAATAGCCATTTGGTGTTGGTTTGTTAATTGTAACAATGTAAGTGGTAAGCCAATATGATTATTAAAGTTGCCTGGTGTGGCCCAAACATTAAATGTTGTTGATAACACTGAGGTTACCAATTCTTTAGTTGTTGTTTTGCCGTTACTTCCAACAATCGCAATAACATTTATATTGAGTTGTTTGCGGTGATGATTTGCTAAATTTTGCAAACACTTTAATACATCCTCAACCAAAATACACTTATCGTTTACTACACAATTTGGATCATCAACAATACAATATGCAGCTCCCTTTTTTAACGCTTCCTCTGCAAATTCATTTGCGTTAAAGTTTGGCCCTTTAAGTGCGAAAAATAAACTACCCTCAGCAATTTTACGTGTGTCTGTTGATAGTTGTGGGTGCTCTTTGAAAATGGCGTATAGTTCTATAGTTGTCATTTTATGATTATATTTAGAAACTCTTGCATTAAATTCACGATTAGAAATTCTAATACTATGAATAAACTGATTACAACATTATTACTCATTTTTGTTATAACCAATAATAGTAATGCACAAAGTTTTAAATATTATCAAACAAAAGGTGCACCTAAAGTTATTAAAAACGGTACACTTAATGATACCCTTATAAATCCTTTTGCAGGAGGTTTAAATACTCCACAGTTTAGTAATATAGACTGGAATAATGATGGAAAGCAAGACTTGTTTGTGTTTGATAAAGAAGCACTAAGGCCATTAGCTTTTGTGTATGACGTATCACTTAATAAGTTTATTCATGCCCCCGAATATGAGGGGGCGTTTAAGAATTATTTTGGAGGTTGGGCATTGTTGAAAGATTATAACTTTGATGGAAAACCTGACTTATATACTTCCTCAGTTCCTTTTAACAAGATAACATCTACACCTTTTATTCAAACAGAAAAAATACAACTTTTTGTTCATGGGAGCACCCCTGGTGGAAAATCTACATTTAAACAATATAGCAATGTTTTATTTGATACAGGTATGTATGTTGGTCCTCCATTCGACCAGAATTTAGGCGCAGGAGAATTGGTTGCTGTTTCTAATGCAATTCCAGCTATTGACGATTTAGATGGAGATGGGGATGAAGATATCATATCCAATCAAGGTGTAAATACTACATTTTTTTATTATGAAAATTTTAAAAAGAATAAGTTCAATACACCTTTTGCTAATGATACGACAATTTTTGTGTTACGTGATCAATGCTGGGGCTTTATGAATTATGATTTTATTACACATTCTTTCGCTCTAGGATTTAGGCGCGACCAAGGGTCTCAATGTGATTATAATATGTGGGGTAAAAGAAAGCATGCCGATCAAACTACATTAATGATTGACATAAATGGTGATGGGATAAAAGACGTTGTTTTTGGTGATTCGGAATTTAAAAGTTTAATCGCACTTATTAACGGTCGTTTACAAAATAGCCGTCAAATAGATTCAATGGTAGTTCAAGATACTTTATTTCTATCCACTACTAATGTTAGAAGAAACTTTATTGAATATCCTGCGGCATATTATGTGGATGTTAATGCAGATGGTAAAAAGGAATTATTGGTAACTACAAATAAAAGCATGTCATCAAGATCTGTTGATAATATATGGGTACATGATGCTACACGCGTTAATAGTAATTTACAATTCACTTCTAATCCAGGTAGTGATTTTTTGTACAAAGATATGTTAGATCATGGATTACGATCTGTTCCTGTTTTTGTTGACATTGACAATGATGGTGATAAAGATTTAGTGGTTGCAACAAGTGGCATTCTGGAACAAACAGGTAATAATAATGATAAGTTGTTCTTGTACCTTAATATAACTGACTCTATACGTCCTGTATTTAAGTTGGTAGATTCTAATTTTATCATTTCGTCAATTGTGGGGCAAGGTTTTTTTTCTGCACATCCAACATTTGGAGATTTAAATGGGGATGGAAAACCAGACTTACTAATAGGAGAAGGGAACGGAAATGTTGCATATTTCATAAATAACAGTACAGGTTCTGAGCTTAGTTTTACTTTGAACAGCCGAAATGCATTCGGACTTACCATTGGTACATATTGTACCCCTCAGTTGGTAGATTTAGATAAAGATGGTTTACTTGATATCGTTAGCGGAGAGAGAAATGGCTCGGTTAAATATTATAAAAATATAGGGACTAGGTTATTACCATCATTTTCTAATACACCAACCATAGATAGTTTAGGTAAAGTGCATTCAAGAGAAGTTTATAAACCATTGGGCTCTCCAGAGATGTTAGAATTAGTGGGATATAGCGCGCCCCACATTTCTGATTTAAACAACGATGGGGTGTTTGAAATGTTACTAGGTTCAAATAATGGAAGGGTTGATTTATATTCCAATATTTTTCCTCATCCAGACAGCATAGCAATAAAGAATAATAACGTTTACATTGATTTTAGCATTGATGCAAATGCTGGTTACAATAAGAAATTTGGTATGCGAAGTACAGCTGCAACAGCCTATTTAAATGGGGATTCTATTCCTGATATTTTAATTGGTAATATCTCTGGCGGTTTGATTTTTATGGGTTCTGATGTAGCACCAGTAAATAATACAGATGAATTATTTATTGATAATAGTGCATTTGTTATTTATCCAAATCCAGCTGGAAGTGTTGTTAATCTGAAGTTAAATAAATCTACAATGTCAGATATTAATTATGTAGTATTTGAGGTGTCTGGCAAAAAAGTATTGGAAGGAAAATTGAATAAAAATCAAACGAACGATTCCATTTATGTTGGAGATTTAAGCACGGGTTTATATTTAATTCAGCTAACTACTAATCAATGGCAGTCAACCCAAAGATTAATATTAAATCGCTAATTATATATATACAAGAGCAACTATTTTGTTGCTCTTGTTCTTTTAGCATTCATTGCTTTTAAATCTTTGGCAGTAAGTTTACACTTATCTGGAGCGTCTTCTGCAAAATAAACTAGCTCTCCTGTTGTTGAAGTAACTATCTTATTACATCTATTTTCGTCTTTGCTGTAGAAAAAAACAATATTATCACTGCGGTTTAAGATTGCCTTGTATATTTCATCTACTTCTAAATCGTCCACCTCTCCACCCCAGAGTGTTGCAGCGTCTTCTTTTCCTTTTAAATCTAACGAACGTAGCGGTAATAATAATGTTTGGTCTAATAAACTAGAATTAGCAGGGGCGTTATCTGCGATGTAGTTTGTGGCAATTCCTTTATCTCCATCAGCCTCAATAGCTGTGTTAAAATAATTGTTTAACATTTGTACTGCACGTGTTAATTCAGGTCTCCAATCAGTTGTATCAATAAAGTTGCTACAAAAAGCACCAGCAACCAAATCTAATTTAAGCGCCTTTTTCTTAAACTTACCACCGGTAGTAATTATCAAGCCATTAAAATCATCTTCGCAAGTACCTAATTTTGCTTTTATTTTTGTACCCTTACTTTTGCTAAAGTATAAGTAGCTGTATTCAGGTTTGTTATATGGTTTCATGGCCGAATCGTATTCAAACAAAAAACCGCCATTAAAAGTCCAGTATTTTTCTACTGCCTCAATAATAGAAGCGTTATAGGCACTATCTGGTGATAGAACCACAACTAAACGTGTGTCTTTAAATTTTTCGATATCTTCTTTCTTTCTTTTAAAACCAATTTGTGCAAAAGCGGTAGTAAAAGCGGCAAATGCCAGACCTAACAAAGCTATTTTTTTCATGATATGTTGCTTTACGTTTTTATTCTATACCCAAATAAAATAAAAAAGCAGCTCAAAACCGAACTGCTTTTAAAATTATATTGTTAAAGTACTGTTTAAACGGCATTTTCAAGCCCATATTGTTTGGCATAATCATTTAATTGCTCCCTCAATTGTCTGCGTGCAACAAAAATTCTTGTTTTTACAGTTCCAATTGGAATGTGCAATATTTCTGCAATTTCATGGTATTTAAATCCGCGAGTGTTCATTGTAAAAGGTTTCTTTAAACTATCGGGCAAACCGTCTATTGCTTGTTCAATATCATTTAACATGAATTTTTTCTCAGCTTCGTTTTTAACAAGAGGAGAGACAGAGTCTAAATAATAATCATTATCAGTTTGATCTATAAACGTATTTCGTTTAACCATTCTGCGGTAATTATTAATAAACGTATTTTTCATGATGGTGTATAACCAACCTTTCAAGTTGGTGCCATCTGTAAATTTATCGCGATAAGTAATAGCCTTCAGCATAGTATCTTGAACTAAGTCGTTGGTGTCTTCAACGTTTTTTGTCAACTTATAAGCGTAGTGACGTAGTGATTGTGTTTCTCGGTGCAACGTTTTTTTGAAATCTATACTTGTCATTTTGTTTATGTTTATTTGATAATTGTTAAACAAATGTATGGGGTGTCTTGCTATAAAGCAAGGGTTTTGTTTATCTTTTTACTAAAAAAGTTAAACATTTTATATGTACCTGTAAATCAGATAATAAAAAATATTATAGTTCTATTAAGTTATAGTTAATCACATTTTTGGTCTATTTTTACTGCTAATAATTGATATTTTGTTTAAGTTTAAAACAAAAAACTCGTGTTTAAGGTTGTATGTATAAGATTCTACAAATATACCATGCATGCAGTTTTGTTTAAGTTAGGCTGTACATTTGTGGTTCTTTAAAAAAAATAAATGGAAATATCAGTATCTCGTAAGGCACACTTTAACGCAGCTCATCGTTTGCACTTACCACATTGGAGTGATGAGCAGAATAAATCTTATTTTGGAACATGTAATAACCCAAATTACCACGGTCACAACTACAACCTAATTGTTACATTAACCGGCATGCTGAATGAGGAAACCGGATATTTGGCAGACCTAAAAGAACTGAGTAAAATAATAGAAGAGGAAATAGAAGAGAGGTTTGATCATAAGAATCTGAATTTGGATACTGTCGAGTTTAAAGATTTAAATCCTACTGCCGAAAATATTGCAGTAGTTATTTGGAAGCTTTTACGCGCCAAAGTAGCCGCTGAATTAAGAATAAAAGTTACATTATATGAAACAGAAAGAAACTTTGTTGAATACACCGGAAACTAATCAGCACCACGATCATGTTGGCGATTCGCACGCCTCATTTTCGTTGGAAACACCACTTAGAGCAGATGCCTTTGAGTTGGATGATGAACTCAAGATTGAGTTAATTGAAAAGCACTTTAAAGAAATAATGCAAATTTTAGGGCTCGACTTGTCGGATGATAGCCTTAAAGGCACACCTCATCGTGTGGCCAAGATGTACGTTAAAGAAACTTTTTCAGGATTAAATCCTGCAAATGCACCTGAGGTGAAATTGTTTGAGAACAAATATCAATACAAAAACATGTTGGTAGAAAAATCAATCAGTTTTCACAGCCTTTGTGAACATCATTTCGTGCCAATAGTAGGTAAGGCTCATGTTGCTTACATTCCTAATGGAAAGGTAGTTGGTTTAAGTAAACTGAATCGTATAGTTCGCTATTTTGCGCGCAGACCACAAGTGCAAGAGCGAATGACTATTCAGATTGCAAACATGCTTAAGGAAGCATTGGGAACAAATGATGTAGCTATTATCATAGAGGCAGATCACATGTGTGTGGCTTCAAGAGGAGTGCAGGATGTAACTAGTAATACCATTACTAGTGAATACAGTGGGAAGTTTTTGGATGTAAAAACCAGAGAAGAGTTTATTAAATATATTTCACTAAATAATATGTAAAAAAAAGCGGGCTTGCCCGCTTTTTTTAAGAGTTAAATTTTATAATTCTGTGATTCGGAATTTTTTCCAGATTTAGTAATTCTTTGATGAAGTAGTTTTCCTTCATGGGCTTGATCAATTCTTTGAGGCTCTCTAAGTTATACATATTGGTGTCGTTGGCAATATACCCCATGCCATAAAACCGTCCTTCATCAATTATTATACAACAAACATCTCCGGTATTAATGCCCTTATCTACAATAACATAACTTTCTTTTTTTGTGAGGTCTTTAATGGCTAAATATACCCTTGAGTTATAATTTTCGAATGTTTCATTAAACTCGCAGGCTCCAATACAACATCCGCTAAGTAGAGCTGCACAAGGTTCTTTATGTGAGTTTATCATACATAGTTTTGGGCATAAATTAAACTCTAAAACAAGTTTCTGCAAATGGTTAAATGCATCGGCTAATTTAGGGTAGGTATTTAGTGGCGTATTTCCTTTTCTTACCCTATCAACAGCCAAACGTAAATATCCTTTTTGGTCTTCATAGTCGTATATGGCATAATTAAATTCTAAATTTTTTTGGGATTTGTTATGCTTTGGCCAGTGTCTTTTTATTTCGGTTGATTCTAGTATAAGTGCTTGTAATTCGGTGGCTACTATTTCAAATCCAACGTGAAAAATTTCTCTCAAAAAATCCTGACGTTTGGCCGATATACTGTTCCCACTAAAATGCGAAAGCACACGCTTTTTGATATTGATGGCTTTACCAACATAAATAAGTTTGCTCTGGTCATCGTAAAAATAATAAACGCCTGGTGTTTCAGGTAAATCATCAAACTCTTTACGCGGTAGGTTTGGAGGTAATGTAGCTTCCTTTGACCCCTTTTTTAAAAAACTGTTGATGATGCTTCTATCCTCGTCAATATGTAATGCACGCTCCAACACTTTTACCGTAGCAGCTGCATCACCATGCGCGCGGTGTCTGTTTTTTAAAGGTATACCTAGGGAGTGACAGAGGTTACCTAAACTATAGGATGAGAATCCGGGAAATACTTTTCTGCTAAGCCTTACCGTACATAACTTTTTCACCTCTAATTCAAGTCCAACATGTTTAAGGTGATGTTTGATAAACGAATGATCAAAGTTTACGTTGTGTGCCACAAAAATTTTATCGTGAAGCATTTCATATACCTTTTCGCTTACCATTTCGAAGCTTGGTGCATCTTCTACCATTTCGTTGGTTATACCTGTATAACTCTCTAAAAAAGGTGGAATAGGTACACCTGGATTAATCAGCGTAGTGTACGAATCAACTACACGCGTGCCATCATGCGTAAAAATTGCAATTTCGGTTATGCCGTTTTTATCAGCATGACCACCTGTGGTTTCAATATCAACTATGGCAAACATATATGGCAAAGGTAACTGCTAGATTGTAATCAAAATGCTAATTATTTTAGTAATTTATAATGCATTTGTATAAGCCCTTTAGGATAGTTATTTAGTCTTATTAAGTTTAAACGTTGCATATTAAAACCATTTTTAAACAAACGTGTTCCATCACCAAGTAAAACCGGAATTATGGATAAAATTACTTCGTCAATTAAACCGTGTTGCAATAATATATTTACTACATATGCTCCTCCATCACAAAAAATATTCTTGCCTTCTTTTTGTTTCAAATCGTGAACAAGCAGCTTTAAATCACCTGTATAAAAATTAATTAATCCTTGCGTTTGTTCTGGTGTGCGGGTAATAATAAATGTTTCCTTATCTGCGTATGGAAAAGGTATTCCCATACTCATCACTTTATCATAAGTGCGTTTTCCAAGTATTACGGTGTCGATATTTTTGGTGAAATCAGCATAGCCATAATCTTCTCCTTCATGTTCAACTATCGATAAAAAAGATAAATCATCATTTGGTCCGGCAATGTATCCATCAACGCTAGCTGCAATAAATAGTATAAGTTTTCTACTCATGGTTTAGGTGTTTTTTATTTCCAATATCAGTTGTTTGTAATCTATTTTTCCCTTGACATTTTTCAGGTGGTTTAGAACACCAATTCCATTACGTATGCGTAAATCAGCCGATTTGGGTTTGGAAATCATATATAACAAAGTACGTTGTTTACCCGGTGTAAGTTTAAAAAACTCATCTGCGCCTTCTAAATCCTGTTCTAGTAAAACAGCAAACTCTTCGGGCATTGGTAACCCAAATTCGCTCTCATCTTTTTCCAACTCCATCAATACCTCATCACCATCATTTAACTTTAATTTTTTGCGTATGTCTTGGTTGATATTAATGAAATAGTTACCATCGCCAAGAGGCATTAAGGCAGCTTGGAATTGTATGGTTTTATTTATTAAACACACAACCCTGCGGTTTGTTCCATCAACAAACTGATTGGCAAATTTCTTAGGAATAACTACATGGAAATGCCACAAATTACTGTTAAACTTGTCTATTGTTGCTTTAATCGATTTAGGCATGATGCAATTAACAAAAAAGCCTCATCTTGTTAAAATGAGGCTTGATACTATTATGAATTCATGAGTGTTTCAATGTGATCGGCTTCAATAGGTATGTGTTCCATTAAATCGATGCAGCCATTGTCGGTGATTAATATTTCGTTTTCTAAACGAATACCAATTCCTTCTTGAGGAATGTAAATGCCGGGTTCGCAACTAAACATCATACCCGCTTGCATCGGTTCGTAGCGCATGCCTACATCATGTACATCTAATCCTAAAAAGTGAGAAGTGCCATGCATGTAATATTTTTTAAAGGCAGGCCATGCGGGATTTTGATTTTTGATTTCATCTAAAGTCAGTAACTTCAAATCAACCAATTCTTTTTCCATCACTTTGCAAACTTCGTTATGATACTCCATTAACAAAACACCCGGTTTAAGCATTTTTTTAGCTTCGTTCATTACACGTAAAACAGCATTATACACTTCTTTTTGACGTGGTGTAAATTTGCCATTTATAGGAAAGGTACGCGTCATATCACTGATGTAATTGCCATAATCAGTACCGGTGTCTAACAATAATAAATCACCATCCTTGCAGATGTCGGCATTGTCAATATAATGCAATACACACGCATTTTTACCTGCAGCAACAATTGGTGTAAAAGAGTGTCCGGCAGCTCCGTTACGCACAAATTCGTGGATTACTTCAGCTTCAATTTCGTATTCTTTTACACCCGGTTTAACAAACTTAAGCACGCGGTTAAACATTTTGTTTGATATTTCAACCGCATGTTTCATGTACTCAACCTCCATTGGTGATTTTACCGAACGTAAACGTTGCATGATTGGTGCAGCACGTTCGTATTTATGCAATGGAAAACGTTCACACATTTGTAACGCAAAGTTGAGGTCTTTATATTTAACGGTGTTGCTTGCTCTGTCGTTTTCGTTGGTGTTTAAGTATACGTATTCGGCCATATTAATTACCGCACGCATTAATCCGTCAAATTCATCAAACCAAAATACATTTTTAATACCTGATGCAGCTGTTGCTTCTTCTTTGGTGTATTTGTGACCGTCCCAAACTGCAATATGCTCGTTGGTGCGTTTTACAAATAGTGCTTCGCGGTATGATTCTACGGGGCAATCAGGAAACATCACAACAGCACATTCTTCTTGGTCAATTCCGGTTAGCCAAAACATATCGCTGTTTTGTTTGAAGTTGTAAGTAGAGTCACCGTTGCGTGGCAATTCTTCGTTGCTGTGGAATATGGCCAACGACTTAGGTTTAAGTTGCGCAGTGAATCTTTTTCTATTCTCTACAAACAACTTTTGGTCTATTAACTGATAACGTTTCATACTGTATTTATTTATGGTCTTCAACCTCGTTGTTTTCTGCTGCTAATTGCGCATCATTATTAATTTGGGTTGAAGTTGTTTCTTCTTTAAAAAATGTTTTTTGTCCTAAAAGTATAATTACAAAACCTATACTTATCGCAGCATCGGCCACATTAAATACAGGCCTGAAAAATTCAAAATCTTCTCCGGCCCAAAATGGCCAGTTTTCGGGGATGGTAGTTTGAATGATAGGGAAGTAGAACATATCAACCACCCTTCCATGAAACCATGCATCATAACCAAACATTACACCATAAAAAACGCTATCTATAATATTACCCAAAGCACCTGATAAAATTAACGCCCAAGCAGTCAAATACCATCTATTAGCACCTTTTTGGGTTAAATCAACAATGTACCAACCAATAAATCCAACAGCAACTAAACGAAATAAAGTAAGTAATATTTTCCCCCCTTTACCACCAAACTCTAAACCGAAAGCCATACCATAATTTTCGGTAAAATGTATACGAAACCAATCGCCAAGCACGTGTATTTCTTCACCCAAGTAGAAGTTTGTTTTGATATAAAGTTTCACCAATTGGTCGATAAGCAATATACCAAGTACAAGCAGAATAGGAAGTTCGAGTTTTTTTAAATTCATTTTTTGCTTTTAAGAGAAGCAAAAGTATGAAACTACAAGCAATTTATGATTACTTATCCTATCAATTAAAACTCAATTCCTAATCCAAACCTAAAGAACCAATTGTTATTGTTGGTGTTTGAAATAACTTTTCCGGCATCAACCCTAAGAATACTGAAAATATTAGCTAATCCAATATATGCCTCTGTATATGTATTAGATGACGATTTTAAAAAGTTTACACCAGCTAATTCATAGGCTCTGGTTTTACGGAGTAAAGGCACTTTGCCAACAAAAAAGCTCTTGAAATTTTGTAATGCATGTATTTCAATGTATTCATTTTGGGTACTTAAACCATAATAATTAAGTGCATGAAAAGCGGTTAATCGCTCACGTGAATTGTTATTGCCGATGGCATTAAGGTTGGGAGGATTACTTAAAAACATGGTTTGATTGCCGTTAAAATGTTTGTAATCTACAAATGCCATATTGCTGGTGTTTAAGAAGATCCCCGCGTTGGCATCAAAACTAAAAGTACCCAATAATTTTAAGTCGAAATCTTTTCCTGTTCCTACCTCTAAATGTTGGAAGTTAAATGTAAGTCCGTTAAGCGCAATACCCTGTTTAAAGCTTGCGTAGACATCCGGATACCGGCTACCAAGAATACGTTTGTATTCAGGGTAACTCTCAAACTTTTGTTTATGTACATACCTTAATGCAATACTATACTCTATGCTTTGGTGTGTGTTAAATGCTGGAGCATCATTAAACGGAGACAAAGGATTGTTGGATGTAAATGATCTTTTGTCTTTGTCGGCAAAAGAAAAATCAGCATGGTTCGTTAAGGCAATACGTTGTTGCCATTGCATGTTAATAGAAGAGTATAATCCATTTACCAACTCTCTTGAAAAAGTGGCTCCAACAATATTTTTTTGTAAAAGCTTTGCATAATTTAACCTATCAAATAGTGTATATGCTGAATTAAGCAGTGTATTAATCGGTTCAGCATCGTTGTATTGTTGTACAAAACTACCCAGCTTAATCCCAATGCGCGAGTTGGTTTTGGGGTCAATAGATTTATTGGCAATTATGCCTATTGCTAAATTTCGGTTAACAAACCCATATCTGATAATTGGTACAACAGAAATATACTTATGGCTATTGTAATGGTATTTGTAATAGTTGAGTTTGTAGTTAATAAATGCACCCTCTACTGTATTATAACCAATCGTTAGTGGCAATGTTCCAGTACTGAAACTTTTCCAAGTGGTATCGTTTTTTTTACTGTATGTATAGCCTGAAAATAATAGTTTACTTAAAGTAAATTTATTCCGTTTACGGTCCATACTATCTAAATATTGCGGTGTATTATGAGCTGCGTAGATACTGTCCGATTTTCGGTAGTGTTTATCTTCCTCTTCTGTTAATATAATCGTACGTGTTGTGTTCCAATATTGGGTATCCTTTTTGTTGGCACTTTTGTCAATACTAAAAACTTCGTAATTAAAAAACTTATTTCCAAACGCAGCATTTACGTTGTAATTACTCATATTGGCTACACTCATGTCTGTAGCCTTAAAGCCAAATATTTTAATGTGGCTGTATAGTTTAAGTTGTAATGGCACCAATATCTCATTTTCAGTGGTCATTTCTTGTTGCAAAAACAAGGTATCTACAAATTCTATTTGTGCATCTTTGGTTATAAATAAATCAACTCCATAAATTTGGTAATCGGCACTACTAATGTAAATATGTCCATTAAACAAAGGGTCACCTTTGCGCAACGGAGTAACCCTAAGTTTGAAAATATCTTTCCCTTCAGCTATGAAAGTACCTTCATATTTGTATTTATAATTTAACATGGCCAAAGGTGCAATAGGCGATACAAAAGGGCGTTCACTATAATAAGTGAGTTGAACTGTAGGTTCATAGAAATTGATAAATACATCCTCAACACGGTTAAAGCTAAAACCTTGTTTTTGTCCTGCAATACGCGAGGCTATCATGGTTTC
Source organism: Bacteroidota bacterium (assembly GCA_041302975.1). GTDB lineage: Bacteria > Bacteroidota > Bacteroidia > UKL13-3 > UKL13-3 > UBA6183. The sequence goes on along the minus strand of JBFYQC010000137.1, from coordinate 15,287 downwards.
TTTTACTTTGTCGGGCTTTTCAAAATTATATTTGGCTACCGATTCTGATAAATACACCATACCTAATAAACTCGAATCAATTTTGCCCTCATCACCATTATTCATTAACTTTAAAAAAGATGGAATTTTTTTAGGAATCTCATCTAATTTAGCGGTACTTTTCATATACACATCAGTCGAAAAACTATTTACCTTATCGTAGTTTTGCTTGCGCATTCTGATAGCTTTTTTAATGATGCCAATTGCTGGGTCTTTTCCATCAGCTGTAACCAATGCTGTTTTTAGTAACAGCACTTCACTCTTTAATCGTATTAATAAATCGGAGGTACGCGTATTCATATCAATTTTAACACGTTGTTTTTCAAAGCCAATACTTTGCACAACGATGGTAACATTGTCGGTTGTTTTTAAACGTAAAGTAAATTCACCTTCGCTGTTGCTGTTGGTGCCAACACCGGTTTTTTCAATATAAATATTTGCATATTCAATGGGGTTATTATGCACATCAACCACTTTGCCTTTTAGCATAATGTAGTTTTCTTTAACACCCAAATGGTGCATGATGTATGCTTGTGCAAATGCCCTTTCTTTAAGTGCTGCGTATCTTCCAGAAGCCCCTCCATGTCCACCTTCCATATTTGTTTTGAATAATATTTGGTTGGTATCTGTTTTTAATTCGCGCAGTTTGGCTACCCATTTTGCAGGTTCCCAATAACCAACTTGTGCATCATTATAACCTGCTGTTACCAACATATTCGGATAGATTTTTCGCGATACATTATCATATGGTGAGTATGATTTCATGTAATCGTAGTATTTTTTTTGCTTGGGATTTCCCCATTCTTCAAACTCAAAAGTGGTGAGCGGAATACTTTCATCAAGCATTGTATTTATTACATCAACAAAAGGCACATTTGCTACTGCACATTTAAATAAATCTGGGCGCATATTTACCACAGCCCCTACCAACAAACCTCCTGCAGAACCGCCTTGTATGGCTAACTTTTTAGTATTGGTATATTTCTGGCTGATTAAAAATTCAGCACAAGCTATGAAGTCCAAAAAGGTATTTTTCTTATTCAATAGTTTACCATCCTCGTACCATTGCATGCCTAAGTCGTTACCACCTCTAATGTGTGCGCTTGCCAAAACAAAACCACGGTTTAAAAAGCTAATATCTGCACTTGAAAAAGCTACAGTATTTGGTGCACCATAACTACCATAACCCGTTAATAGGGTGGGATTGTTACCATTTAGAACCAACCCTTTTTTGTAAGTAACAGTTAGTGGAACCAAAACCCCGTCATGAGATGTTGCATAAATACGTTTGGTTTCGTATTTAGATGATTCATAAGGCTCATTGATACTATCTCTTTCAATAAACTTGGTAGACTTGTCTGATAGGTTGTATGCGTAAGTTGTGCTTGGTTCAATATCATTGGATATATCATATTCTAATGTGTTTGTTTTTTGATAATCATACTCAATAAAATTATATCCAATGCTGTAAACTGGTAAATTCGTTTTAATAGTATCTGTAATTTGTGTTATTCTGTTTTTGATGATGATACGTTCTTGAGCGTTTTCTTTTTCAACATATATCATGTAGTTTTTAAGTAACGTTGCCGATTGGAGTAATACGTTATTACGATGAGGTATCACTGTTTGCCATTTGGCGGGATCGCTTATTGTTATTGGCGTTTTTACCAATTTATAGTTAATAGCTTGTTGGTTAGTGGTGATGTAAAATTCGTTACCTTCATAGTGGTTGATATCATACAATAAATCAGGTTTACGTTTTAAAAATAATATTGGTTTACTTTGGTTATCAAATGATGACAGATAGTAAACCTCATTACTTTTTGTTTTTCCTAAATTAAATGTAATATATTGTTTTGATGATGTTTTACCCATACTAATCTGTATGGTTTTATCTGTTTCTTCAAGAATTAGTTCGTCTGAGGTATAATGAGTACCTAATGTATGCCTATAGACCCGATAAGCCCTATTGGTTTTAAATTCTGGTGTGGTGTAATAAAATGTGCGGTTATCTTCAGCCCACATAAAAGATGTTATTGCTGGAATGGTATCAGTTAATAATGAATCACTATCAACATGTTTAATAAATAATTTGCCAATATTGTTTCCTTTATCATCAATTGCATAGGCAAATAAAGTTTGATCGGGGCTAACATTTGAAACGATTAAAGAAAAATACATATACTGTTGTGCCAACACATTTAAATCAAGTACCAATTGCTCATTGGCTGTAAGCGAATCTTTTTTTCTGTAAATGGCGGGGTAGTCTTTATCTTTTACCGTACGTGAATAATAATAATAATTTTTATTTTTTGAAGGGCGTGTATCTCTGGCTTCAACCAGTCGCTTGCGCATTTCATCAAAAATTACTTTTTGTAGTAGTGCCGATGATTTCATTACAGCATCAGCATGGGCGTTATTGGCATATAAATAGTTAACTACTTCAGCGCTGTTCTTATCGCGCATCCAAAAATATTCGTCTGTTAATGTATCTTGATGAACAACTGTTATGTGCTTGATTTTTTCTGCTTTGGGATAATCAAGTTGTTGGCCCCATGCCATTAATGTAACAGTTAAACTTGAGATGAGTAGGATAAGGTTTTTCATGCAGTAGTGTATTGTTTGGTAAAGAAAGGGTGTAGTCGTTTTAAAATCAAGTAAAATAGATAAATGAGCACTTATAAGGATAAGCGGATATAAAAGGTATTTCTTTTGTTTAATCGCAAAAAAAAAGCGGCTAGAATATACTAGCCGCTTTAAATTTTTATGAAGTATTGTTTATTTATACTGTTGCAATTTAGCTTCCATACTTAAAGTGGTGTGAGGCACTGCACGGAGTCTTTCTTTAGGAATTAACTTACCTGTTACTTTGCAAATACCGTAGGTTTTGTTTTCAATACGAACCATTGCGTTTTCAAGGTTTTCAATAAACTTCTTTTGACGTGCTGCTAATTGTGCGATGTATTCTTTTTCTTGACTTGAAGAACCATCTTCAGCAGTTTTGTAAGAACTATCAGTATCATCCCCCGCATTCATGCCTGGGTTTTGCATTTGATCCATCAAATCAGTCAATTCTTTGCGCGCAATTTCTAGTTTTTTGTTGATGATGTCTTTAAATTCTGCTAAGTCTGCATCACTATAACGTTTAGCTTCTGTCGCTTTTTCTAAAGCATCTTTTTTCTCTACAAAATGAACCGGTTTAGCAGCAACAGCTCTTTCTACTTGTTCTTTTTTCTCCAATATTTTTTGAATTGGATTAACAACAGGAGCAACATCTACTTTTTTGCTCACTTTAGCAGGTTTAGTAACTGGTTTTGGTGCTGTTTTAACTTCTACTTTCTTAACTACAGGTTTAACTACTTCAACCACTTTTTTAGTGACAGGTTTAGCAACCGTTTTAACTACTGATTTTTTAGGAGCCGATTTAACGACTACTTTTTTCGCAACCACCTTTTTAGGAGCGGGTTTAGCCACTACCTTTTTAGCTACTACTTTTTTAGGAGCGGGTTTGGCTGCTACTTTTTTCGCTATCACTTTCTTAGGAGCGGGTTTAGCTGCTACCTTTTTAGCTACTACTTTTTTAGGAGCGGGTTTAGCTGCTACTTTTTTCGCTACTACTTTCTTAGGAGCTGGTTTCGCTACTACCTTTTTCGCTACCACTTTCTTTGGAGCTGGTTTGGCTGCTACCTTTTTCGCTACCACTTTCTTAGGAGCTGGTTTGGCTGCTACTTTTTTCGCTACCACTTTCTTAGGAGCTGGTTTCGCTGCTAGCTTTTTCGCTACTACTTTTTTAGGGGCGGGTTTAGCTACTACTTTTTTCGCTACCACTTTCTTAGGAGCAACTTTTTTAGCTACCGGTTTAGCTGTTGCTTTTTTTGCAACTACTTTTTTTGCAATTGGTTTCGCAGCAGGTTTCGCTGCCTTTTTAGGAGCTGGCTTCGCAGCCTTTTTTATCAGTTTCTTAGCCATAAGGAGTTAATTAGCTTTAGTTAATTGAACTTTTATTAGGTGTTCGTCAACCTCAATCTCTACCGAAAGCCCTGCTGTTGCTACAATCTCAAGCTTATCAGCTAAAATTTCCGTGCAAATATATGTTTTATAAGCATTTATCGCATCGTTTATATAATCATGCGATTGCAATTGAACATTAATTTTATCAGTTACCTCTAAGCTGGTTTCTTTACGTAAGGCTTGTAGCTTGCTAACTACCTCACGAGCAATGCCTTCCAGTTTAAGTTCAGGGCTTATTTCCACATCTAATGCCACAGTAACTTTACCTTCATTGGCTACTTTGTACCCCGTAATATCTTTCGACATGATTTCCACATCGGTAATTTCCAAGGTCATTTTTTCGCCATCAACCACTATTACATAACTGCTATTTTGCTCTAATTCGGCAATTTGTTCTGTTTTCATGGCTAAAATTGCATCACCAACAGCTTTCATTTTGGCACCTACTTTTTTACCCAATACCCTAAAGTTTGGTTTGATAGATTTTTCAATCTCTTCGATAAACTCCAGTTGTTTTACGTTTACTTCAGAAAGTATCAAATCTTGCACATGTATAATTTCGTCTTTTATACGTGTATCAACCATTGGTATTAATATTTTTTGAAGCGGCTGACGAACTTTAATGTTTTCTTTTTTACGAATAGATAAAACCAATGAAGATATTTTTTGCGCATACTCCATTTGTTCTTCTAATCGTAAGTCAATTACTTTTTCATCAGCGTTTACCAAATTAGTTAAATGCACCGACTCGCTTTTGCCATTTAAGTTTTTATAAACCCAATCGCTAAAAAATGGAGCAAACGAACTGCTTAACTGCGATACGGTAATTAAACATTGGTACAATGTTTCGTATGCTGCCTTTTTATCGGCATTCATTTCGCCTTTCCAGAAACGTCTGCGGCTTAAACGAATAAACCAGTTACTGAAATGGTCGCTCGTAAATTCTTCAATCGCACGCACAGCTGGTGTTGCATCATAATCATCCATGCGCTCGTGAACAGTTTTTATTAAACTGTTCAGTTTGCTCATAATCCAACGATCCAATTCGGTGCGTTCGCTTATTGGTGTTATGTTGTTTTCATCAAATTCAAACCCATCAATATTGGCGTAAATAGCAAAGAAAGAATAGGTATTGTATAAGGTTCCAAAAAACTTACGTTGACTTTCAGCTACACCTTCTAAGTCAAATTTAAGGTTGTCCCAAGGATCGCTGTTGCCCAACATGTACCAACGCGTAGCATCTGCACCGTATTTGGCAATGGTAGCAAACGGATCAACAATGTTGCCCAAACGTTTACTCATTTTTACGCCATTTTTATCCAAAACTAATCCGTTGGCAATTACATTTTTAAAGGCAATGCCCGGGTTGTTATTTTGTTGGTTGATGGCTTTGATTTCATCACTGCACTCATTTAATAAAACGGCTAAAGCATGTAAGGTAAAAAACCATCCGCGAGTTTGATCTACTCCTTCGGCAATAAAATCAGCAGGGTAGTTTTCGCTTAACGGAATTTCTTTGTTAAAAGGGAAATTCCATTGCGCGTATGGCATAGCGCCACTGTCAAACCAAACATCAATTAGATCAGCTTCGCGGAACATTTTTTCGCCCTTACTCGAAACCAATACCACATCATCCACGTATGGTTTGTGCAAATCTTTCATTTCAAAGTCTTGCGGAATAAATCCTGCGGCTTTTGCTTTGGTTATTTCTTCGTGCAATTCAGCATTAGAGCCAATACATTTTTCCTCACTGCCATCTTCGGTCCTCCATATTGGTAGTGGAGTTCCCCAATAACGTGAGCGAGATAAATTCCAATCTACTAAGTTCTCTAACCAGTTACCAAAACGCCCGGTTCCGGTGTGTTCCGGTTTCCAGTTAATTTTTTGGTTGGCTTCAACCAGCTTGTCCTTGTATGCAGTGGTTTTAATAAACCAACTCTCTAATGGATAGTATAAAATAGGTTTATCGGTACGCCAACAATGTGGGTAAGGATGCTCGTATTTTTCTTTCTTAAACAATTTACCTTCGGTTTGTAGTTTAAGAATGATGCGCTCATCTACACTCAGGTAATGTAGCTTAGAGGTATCTTTTATTACACCACTTAACTTTTCTTTTTGTATGGTTAACGATGCTTCTTTTTCAGCATCAGTTAAGTAAGCTTCTTTTACGTATTCTTCGCCATATAAAAATTGTCCGTCTTGCACCTCCGGTAAAAATTTACCACGCTTATCAACCAAAGTTAAACTGCCAATGCCGTTTTGTTTGGCCACCCTAAAGTCATCCGCACCAAAACTTGGCGCAATATGCACGATACCGGTACCATCTTCGGTGGTTACAAAATCTCCGGTAATTACTTTAAACGCATCACCGTTTTCTACTTTGGAAAAAGGCAACAATTGCTCGTAACGTATCCCGGCTAAATCGGCACCTTTAATTTCTTTTACTACTTCAAATGGAATGTTTTTATCACCTGCTTTGTAATCACCTAATTTTAACTCCGCATTTTCTGCTTTAAAATGTTTGCCCAATAAATCTTTTGCTAACACAACTGTGCATGGCTGGTGTGTATTGGGGTTGAACGTTTTTACAAGTGCATAATCAATTTTAGCACCCACAGCCAATGCGGTGTTTGATGGTAAAGTCCATGGAGTGGTGGTCCAAGCCAAAAAATACACATCACCTTCAAACGGAGCGTGAATGGCTTTAAACATGGCTACAGCTGTGTTGTCCTTTACATCTTTATACGTGCCGGGTTGGTTTAACTCGTGCGAGCTTAATCCGGTTCCGGCCGCAGGAGAGTAGGGTTGAATGGTGTAACCTTTGTACAACAAACCTTTATTGTACAATTGTTTTAAAATCCACCAAAGCGACTCAATGTATTTGTTATCGTAGGTTACATATGGGTCGTTTAGGTTAACCCAATAGCCCATGCGTGTGGTTAAGTTGTTCCACACATCGGTGTATTTCATTACATCCTTTTTGCAGGCTTCGTTGTATTCGGCTACGGATATTTTTTTACCAATATCTTCTTTGGTAATGCCTAATGTTTTTTCTACTTGTAACTCAACAGGCAAACCATGTGTATCCCAACCGGCTTTACGTTTTACCTGAAAACCTTTTAAGGTATTGTAACGGCAAAAAATATCTTTAACCGTACGGCTCATTACGTGGTGAATACCCGGCATACCATTAGCACTTGGCGGACCTTCGTAAAACACGAAAGATTTTGCACCAGCGCGGTTGCTCACGCTTTTTTCAAAAATGTTATGCGCTTGCCAAAACTTGAGTATTTCTTCTTCAAAAGCAGGAAAATCAAGTTTTTTATATTCGTTGTACTTACTCATTTTTAGTTGTGTTTTTGGGTTGATTCCTAGATTTGACGCTATTGTCTATCAATTACTCAGCCCGAAATAAAAGTGTGCGAAAATAGGATTTAGCAGTTATAAATGAAAGAAGCCGTTTTAGATTGGCTGCAGGTATTGATAATACTGACTTAAATGGCAAAAAAAAGCCGCCAAAACAAGTAATGGCAGCTTATTTAAATAATTTCTGAAAGATTTATGGTTTGATGATTTTATAGTTGAGTTCCATATCACCAGCTTTAATCTTACATAAGTATAAGCCGGCTTTTAGGGTTGATGTGTTGATGTGGTGTACGGTGTTAAATGATGTGCTGAAATTACTCAATACAACTTCGCCAATACTATTCATTAACACAATTTCCGATACTTGTGAGCCTGTTTTGCTTAAGTCTATATTGATGTATTCGTTAAATGGATTTGGATAAATGGTGACTGTTTTTTCATCCAAAATCTCTTTTACCGAAACCCAACCCCTTGATGTATCACAAGGATAATCAGTTAATTTTAGGTTGATGTATTCATTTTCAAAACACCTAAGGGGTTCATCGTAATTAGGCGCGGAAGTTTTTTGGAACACAGGCATATGATTAGTTACATTGCCAATTGTTTCAATAATCTTACCCGAAAATCTCCAGTCATAATGAGGCCATATTACATCTTCATCCGCCTTTAATATTTCTTTATAGTGCATTGTTTTATACGCAATCCCCATAATGGTATCGATACCAACTGAATCAATAACCGACCATGCTCCCGAATCCAATTGACCTTGATAACCTAGATTATCTATAAACGGAGTAAATACTGTATCACCAATGCTTTTGTTAAAATCATATAATACATAAAATTGCCCTTTGACTACAATATACTGAATTTTTGCGGTTGTATCGTCATAAACAATCATGTTTTTGCGGGGGTAAGCTATCCATTGTTGACTTTCCTTATCCTTGTATCGTGCGGCTAATTTTACGCACAATTTATTATCAATTAGTGTGTCTTTTTCTTTGGTTATTTCTAAAGCATTTCCCAAATCTCGATACCATTTGGCTTGTGGCGTAAACCATTTTTGTGCATTAACTTCTGTAATACATAACAAGAATAGGATTAACGTAACAATATTTTTCATAGATGTTGTTTAAGCAAAGTTAAACTACAAAAAAATAAACTCCTACTTAATTAATGTTAATGATTGCCAATATTCAACGGTGTATTTTTGATGTAAAACAAAACAGGCTGCCTTAAAAAAGACAGCCCATCATTTATTTTTTACTCATCATCACTATCTGTTGGCTCGGGTTCGAGCTCAACTAAAGTGCGGCTAAACTCTTCTTTGTTGTTAATCGATTTTTCGAGTGATAATAACAAGGATGGTAGTAGCAATAAATTCATAAACATACCAAACAACAACGCCAATGAGGTTAAGATACCCAAGGCAATGGTTCCACCAAAATCGCTGGCTGCAAAAATAATGAAGCCTGCAAATAAGGCTACTGCCGTATATATGATACTTGGTCCGGCCTCTTGCAAACTTTCCGGTATGGCTTGTTTCATATCCCAATTGTGCTTTTTAAGCGAGTTGCGGTACTTGGCCAAATAGTGAATGGTAAAATCAACCACAATGCCATAAGCTACCGAAAATATAATGATGGTGGATGGTTTGAGTCTGATATCAAAAAAGCCCATGATACCCAATGTCATCAATAAAGGAACAATATTTGGAATTAAAGATATCAGTACCATTTTCCAACTGAAAAATAAAAAGGCCATCATGATAGAGATGATGATAAGTGCCGAAAACACGCTTTGTAAAAGGTTTTCAACCAAATAGTCATTACCCTTTAAAAAGATTAAGCTGGTACCCGTAAGTTTAACATCGTATTTGTCTTTAGGAAAAATTTCGTCAACAATGGTTTGTACTTTTTGGTTCAGTGTTTTTAGTTCAACAGATCCAATATCGGCCATTTGTATACTAATTCGTGCAACCTGGTAATTGCTATCTACCATACTTTTCATTAAACCACCGCTTACTTCGCCACCTTTTGGCACATAACTAAGCAGTTCACTGATGTCTAAAGCATTTGGTATAATGTAATATCTTTCATCCCCATCGTGATAACCTTGGTTGGCAAACTTTAAAAAATCAACCATAGAAACGGCTTTACTAAATTCCGGAAACTCGGCCAATTCTTTTTGTAGGCGGTTCATTTTTTGAAGCGTAGAAAAATCTTTTACTCCGTTTTTACGTTTGGTATCAATCCTGATTTCAAATGGTAAAACACCTTTTAGTTCTTTTTCAAAAAACTTTAAATCGGTATAAACTTTATCTTTTTGTGGCAGGTCATCAACCACGTAACCTAGCGTACGCACCTGCATACTGCCATATATGGAGATGATACAAACTGCAATGGTAACCGCATAAATGGTTTTACGTTTTTCGTAAACCCATGTATTACACAAACTCATTACTTTGTTTAAACGTTTGCTGTCTAAATGTTTGGTGTGGTTATATTTTGGTGGTGGCAAATAGCTGTAAACAATGGGAATAAACACCAATGATATTACATAAATAAGCATGATGTTGATGCCCGATACCACCGAGAATTGATCGAGAATAGCACTGCCCGAAAAACTGAATACACAAAAACCTACGGCTGTAGTTACGTTGGTTAAAAATAGCGGTAGTCCGTTTTTTGATATCAAGCGAATAATGGCCAACATTTTATTGCCATGTGCCCTAAATTCTTGATGATAAACATTAAGTAAATAAATACAGTTTTGTATGCCAATAATTACCATTAACGGTGGAATAATACCGGTTAATAAAGTAATTTTATATCCCAACATATGTATGCTGCCGAGGGTAATTACCACACCTACAATTACAACTATTAACGAGAAAATTACTGCTGATATAAAACGGAAGAAAATAAATATAAATAAAGCAGTAACCAGTATAGATAAGTAGGTAAATATTTTAATTTCATCAGCTACCTTACTGGCATAAACCGTGCGCACATAAGGCAAGCCGCTGTAATGAATTTCAATGCCGTGTTTTTCGCCAAAAACTTTGCAGAGTGCTTCAATTTCTGCAACTAGACCGATACGCTCTTTGCTGTCTAATTTTTGTTTGTTTAGGGTAATTGCCAATAAGGCCACATCACCCTTCTCGTTGTACAACAAACCTTTGTATAGGGGTAACGATGCTATTACTTTTTTAACCGAATCCATCTCGGCCTGCGTGTGTAAGTAACCTGTTACTATTGGTTTAAGCTCTAACTTATGCAAACTATCGTTGCGGTATGGCATGTATAAGTTGGTAACCGATAATACTTTTTCAACCCCAACTGTTTCTGCTATTTTATTGTTGAGTTCAATAAGGTCGTTAAAAAAGTCTTTTTCGTACAACTTGTCCGATTGTATACCAATAGCTAAAATATTGCCGTCTTCTCCAAAGGTTTGTTTAAACTTTACATACTCAATAAAGTCGGGGTCGTTATCCGGAACAACCTTAGCGAAATCGTAAGTAAGTTGCACCTTGGTAGCAAAGTACCCAAAAACCAAAGTAACAACTCCAAGTGTTACTAAAAACCAAAAGCGGTTGCGTATAACGTATGTTCCTAATTTTTGCCACATAATAAAGTGGGCGAATTTAGTGAAATAAAACGAGGCTTAGGTTAAATTTATGTTTATAAAGGGTATAACATTTTTCAGTTAAATGCGTTACGTTTGAGGTTAATTTTATTTGATGCCAAACATGCGTTACATAGCTATATTACTGATGTTTATCTTTTCTGTTGCACAATCTTCGGCACAGTTTAGTGTACCTAAAGTAGGTAATTGGAGGGTGCATTTACCTTATCAAACCAATAATACCGTAGCTCAAAATGGTAGTGTTATTTACGCAGGTTCGTCTAGCGGTGTGTTTAGTTTTGACCTGGAAGACAATTCGTTAGAAGTAATGAGTAAAGTTAGCGGACTGTCTGATGTAGAAGTAAGTAAACTTGAGTTTGATAATAGCACCCAAACATTAATTGTGGTTTATAATAATACCAACATTGATTTATTAAGTAATGGTATAGTAACAAATATCCCTGATTTATTAAGAAAGACCATTATTGGAGATAAGAAAGTAAATGATGTAACCGTTGTTGATGGTATTGCTTATTTGGCCTGTTCGTTTGGTATTGTAAAAATTGATTTGGCACGAAAACAAATTATTGATTCGTATCAAAATATTGGACAAGGGGGAAGTAATTTACCGGTTAATGATATTGCTGTGTACAACGGTAGTTTATATGCAAGCTCAAATAAAGGACTTTACAGGGCATCATTAAACAGCGGAAATTTAAGCGATTTTAATTTTTGGACAGAGATAAGAACAGACACCTGTAATCATTTATTATCGGCAGGTAATTTTTTGTTTATTACAACAGCAAAATCGGTTAATTTAGTTAGGCGTTATGATGGTGTTATGTGGGATACATTGCCAGGCACATCAGGGGAGTTCACGAAAAACTTGCGCATAAGTGCACAAAAATTGATGTGCATTCAAGAGCGTAAAGTTGTTACTTATGATGCTCAGTTTGTTCCAACAGTTTTTAGTATTGCAGGCTCACTTGATGGTGTAATTAATGCAGAAGGAATATACAGTTTAGCGATTGTTGAGCAGGGGTTGGTGTTGTTTGAACCCAATGGTAACAGGTATTTGGCTCCCGCTGGAGCCTGGGGGAATACAGCCCTAAAATTCTCTTACTCATCAACCCGAAAACAACTTTTTGTTGCAGGAGGTATGGTTGATGGCGTGGGTACTGCTACAGGCTTACGTAGCACAGGTAATAACAATAAATATTATGTGTTTGATGGAAATATGTGGTACAACTCAGCGGTTATTAATAACCCTTTTGTAAATAAGTGCCGCGATTTTATGGATGTATTTTGCGATGATAAAACAAGTAAAACATACTTAACCAGTTTTGGATTTGGTTTGCTTGAAGTTAATAATTTAACACCCACTTTATTGTATGATACCAGTAATAGTTCTATCGGTTTTTTTGTAACAGAGTTCCCTTCTTTTAGGCCTATATATGCATCAGGAACCACTATAGATAATACAGGAAATGTTTGGGTTACCAGTTATGGTGCCGCAAAACCGCTGGCTGTAAAAACACCTTCAAACCAATGGTACTCTTTTGCTTTTAACGGTGGCAATGCCAACGTAAGTTATATGGTGTGTGATAATAATTTTCCACGTAACAATAAATGGATTATCAATAATCGTGGTGGAGGTTTATACGTATACAATGAAGGTGCAAATATATCTTCGGATGCTGATGACAGGTTCAGGATATTAGGTAAAGAAAAAGGGAACGGATTATTACCGAGCACCAATGTGTTGAGTATGGCATTAGATAAAAATGGTGAAATGTGGGTTGGTACTGATAATGGTTTATGTATTATCAGTGATCCAACGGCAGTGTTCAGTAATTCATCAACCCGTAGTTTTGATGCCCGACAGCTGGTAATTAATACCGGAAGTTTTAACAGTATAATTTTAGGTACCGATGCCATTTTATGTATTAAGGTTGATGGTGCCAATCGCAAGTGGATTGGAACGCGTAATGGTGTTTGGTTGTTAAGTGAAGATGGTTACACTGTTATCCGGAATTTTACTACAGATAATAGCCCATTATTATCTAATGTGGTGTACGACATTGGTGTTTTTGAAGAAACCGGTGAGGTGTTTTTTGCTACCGAAAAAGGAATTATTAGTTATGCCGGAGATGCCACCAAGGCTGATGTAACGCATGGTAAAGTGGTGGTGTATCCTAATCCGGTAAGGCCCGAGTACACTGGCGAAATTGCCATACGCGGCTTGGCCGAAAATACCAATGTGAAAATAACCGACATAGCTGGAAATTTGGTTTATGAAACCAAAGCCAATGGAGGCATGGCGACTTGGAATGGTAGGAACTTTTCGGGTAAACGCGCAGCTACAGGCGTTTATTTAATTTACAGCAGCAACGAAGATGCTACCGAAACTTATGTTACCAAGTTATTGTTTGTAAACTAATATTTCCATCAAACAAAAAACGGTTATTGTTGCAGCATGCTAACAAAGTGCAGAGCCATTGTTATAAAGTGTATTGATTACAGCGAAACCAGTGTAATACTTAAATGCTTTACAGATGTTTATGGCATGCAATCGTATTTAATAAACGGTGTTCGGAAAAATAAAGGAAGTATACGTCCATCGCAATTGCAGCCGTTAACAATACTTGAACTTGAGGCCTATCACCAGCAAAATAAAAACCTGCAACGTATTAAGGAGTTAAAGTGTATACCACAATTAAACACCTTACATTTTAACATGTTTAAAAGTGCCATTGGTATGTTTATGGCCGAGGTTATTTACCGCAGCATTAAAGAAGAAAATCAACCTGATACCAATTTGTTTGAGTATTTAAACAGTACAATTCAAATTTTAGACATGGAGCAGGAACGAACAGCTAATTATCCGTTGTTTTTTCTCATTAACTTATCACGTTTTTTAGGTTTTTACCCGAAGTTAAACACTAGCGGAACAACAACCATGGGTTTTAATTTTAGAGATGGGGAGTTTGAACCTTACGATGACAAAAGTCCGTTTCAAATTGACTTAGTAAGTAGCCAGTTGCTAATTGAATTGATGCGTTGCACTTATAATGAACAGAAATTAATGCAAATACACGGACAACATCGCAAACAATTAATACAAGCATTAGTATTATATTACAACCAGCATTTAAGTGGGTTTAGCAACATGCGTAGCCACGAAATTTTAGCAGAGGTGTTGGAGTAAATCATTGCTTACTCAAGCCATATTTATCAATAAAAGGCCAATTAAACATATTGTTTTTGGGCCTATAAATTACTTCGCAAGAATCAAGGTTCTTACATATCGAATCAATCGGTCCCCATGCATAATTACACGTACCTATTTTATTTCCCGATTCATTATACACTATTGTTCCGCCATCGAAAACTAATTGACTGAGGCAATATACTTTTTGGTTATTAAGCCAACATTCGGAAATTTCGCCACTCGAGTTTTGTTCGTATAATTTCCGTAATACCTCATGCTGTAAAGGTTCATCTTTTCTGCAGCCACCTAAGTAAAGTAGGCTTGTAACTAAAAATAGGATTAAGTATTTCATGATTGTTTATGACTTCTGTTTATGCAATTATGTTGCATTATTAAATACTAATTTATACATAATTAATTATTTATCATTTATCATTTATCATTTATCATGGGTCAACAGGTATAAAGTGTCGTATCAAAAAGCCCTCGCAATGTTTCAACAAAAAAGCCACCTAAATACCGAATATTCCGTATAAGGTGGCTTTTTGTATTATGTGTTATTTTCTATTTATTTTCTTTTCATCACGCGCTCAACAGCGGCAACAATGTTGGTGGCATCAAGTCCGTATTCTTTCATCAATTCGTCAGGTGTGCCGCTTTGTCCAAAGCTATCATTTACAGCTACCATTTCTACAGGAGTTGGTAATTCGCGTGCAAGTAATTGACAAATGCTATCACCTAAACCACCATTCATTTGGTGCTCTTCTGCAGTAACCACTGCACGTGTTTTACGTACACTGTTTAATATGGCTTGTGCATCAAGTGGTTTAATGGTGTGTATGTTTATTAATTCTACGTTGATTCCTTTTTCGGCAAGTATATGTCCAGCTTCAATGGCTTGCCAAACCAAGTGTCCAGTAGCAAAAATGGTAACATCACTACCTTCGTTTAGCATCAAGGCTTTTCCAATTTCAAATTTATCAGTAGCACTGGTAAAGTTAGGTACTGCGGGGCGTCCAAAACGCAAGTAAAC
>JBFYQC010000136.1:0-2874 GCA_041302975.1 Bacteroidota bacterium | reverse complement strand
GAAAACATCTATTTTCATTTTATTATGTTTGTTTTACAAGTATGTATATTAACGAAGACGATTTAGTTTTAGCGGCTCCAGTGGCAGGTAGTTTATTAGATAATTATTTAGCACAAGGCTATTATCGCTACAGACAACTATTATTTACCACATTTTACATTGAATACCAAGGAATATTACATGACGTATTTTGGTTGCGTACGAATATAACCTCAATTAAATTAGGCACATCAGCCAAGAAAATACTAAAACAAAATAAGTCGTTTACTTATACCATAACCCCCTTACAAATAACTCCCGATATAGAGGAATTATTTGCACTTTACCGCAAACATGTTTCATTTGAACATGCACAAACAGTTCACGATAATTTATTTGGCGGAAGTCAGAATAATATATTTGAATCGTATGTAATAAAAGTTTTTGATGGCAAGCAATTGATTGCCTTTGGTTGTTTTGATAAAGGCGAAAAAAGTATTGCCGGAATTTTAAATGCGTATCACCCCAACTACAAAAAATACAGCCTAGGCAAATACTTGATTTTATTAAAACTACAGTATTGCATTGATCAACAAATGAACTATTATTACACAGGTTACATTGGCATTGGATTACATTATTTTGATTACAAAGTTTTTCCTGACGAAACCGCAATACAAGTATTGTTACATGAGCCTCCTATTTGGGTGCCATATAACAAACTAGGAAAATCAGGGTTAGAAGAATTTGGTTTATTGGCTCACATTTGGCAGGCCAACGAGACCAAAGACGAAATGGAGGATTGATTAGCTTACTCTTTAACAAACTCGTAAGGTAGGTAATCGATAAAATCAGCAACCTTAACTGTTACACTTTTCACCTGATTGTTTTCTATTTTAAAACTCAATGGCTCAACACCACAAGTAATATCACTAAAGGTGCATAAAAATCGGTTTTCGTTTATAAAATCAATTTTACCAATATTGTTAAGATGATGCTCCATAAACAACTGCAATTTACCCTTTACCAGCTTAACTTCTAATTTACCGTAAAGGTTATTGGTATATATTCCGCAATACTCATTAAGTTCTAAAGCTGGCTTACTTTTCAATGCAATGGTATCTCGAACTGCTTTTAGTTGGGCAGCAGCTAATTGTTTTCCTTTTTGCGAATTGATGTAATAAAGTTCACTCACATTTCGATATGGCAATTCTAAGTATGCCTCTAATACTTGCTTACACAAAGCATCATACAAACTGTTTACATCGGTGTTGGTATAAACAATTACACCTAAATTTTCTTCAGGAACCAATTCTGTTTTGGTTACAAATCCGTTCGCTCCTCCGCTGTGCTCAATAACCCTACGACCGTTGTAATCATTCATTTGCCAACCAAGTGAATAGGTTGCAAAATGTTTGCTCTTAAAAAATTTGCTATTTACATCATTAACCACCATGTTCGATTTACGCGTTTCTGCAATTACATTAGCAGGAATAATTTGTTTTCCGTTTAACTGACCGTTGTTTAATTGCAGTAAAAGCCAGTTTTTCATATCGCCCACACACGAGTTAATAGATGCACTTGCACCCATGTTATCAATATTGGTTAATGCCATTTTCACTAACTTACCATCAACCAAAGTATGCGGTAAACAAGCATTGTTATCATTTACCATACCGGCATAAGCAGTTGTAGTTCTGTTCATCCCCATAGGTTTGAAAAAACGATGTGATAAAAAATCATCCCAAGTGGTATCTGTCGTGGCTAAAATAACCTCACCTGCAGCAATAAACCCAGCATTGCTATAACCATATTTATACCTAAAAGGATAAATAGGTTTGGTTCGTGCTAATCCTTCTACAATCTGTTTGCGGGTAAGGTTACTTCCCCAATTTAAAAAATCACCTTGAAAAGTTTGTGTGCCCAAACGATGACATAATAAATCACGCACAGTACATAGCTGAGTTGATGTTTCATCATACAACCTAAAATCTGGCAAATAGGTGGTTACTTTTTCGTCAAGGGATAAACGTTTTTCGCTGTTTAACCATGCAATAGCAGTTCCTGTAAAAGCCTTTGAATTACTGGCTATTTGAAACAACGTATTTTCATCAACTTTACTTTCGGGTTTATCAAACTGTTTTACGCCATAACCTTTTTGCACCACTACTTGTCCGTCTTTAACAATTGCAATAGCCAAACCTGGCACTTGCCAACGTTGCATTTCACGGGTTATAAAAGCATCGAGTGAATCTTTAACAAAAACTGGTTGAGCCAGTAAATTCAGCGAAACCATTAAAGCACTTAGGGTGTAAAATATTTTCTTCATGTTGTTTGATGTAAAACTTAAAGCAGCAAATCAACTAAAATATTTGATAATGTAATTACCTTCGCTGACATATTTAACAGAGCAATGCCCATACTAACCAATAAGTTTGTTAACCATAAGCCTAGCCCAGATACCGAGATATTGATACTTGGTACTTTTACCCACGATCATCAGCATTCGGGTGATTTTTTCTTTGGCAGACCACGTAATTTTCTTTGGCATTTATTGCCCATTTGTTTTAAAAATCAACCATTAAAGGAAGCACCCTTGGAAACGAAACAAGCGTTTATGCAAAAACATAAGATAGATTTTATGGATGTGATTGAAACGCTTGAAGTAGAAGATGGCGAAGAGGAAATTATGGAAGAAGAGTTTGTTGATATTAGCGCAAAAACCTTTTTTGATTTAACGGCTGAAATTGATCAACTACCTAAACTTAAAGCGGTTTATTTTACACGTAAAACATTTAATGGTATTCCCAATATCAAATCAGAAGTAATGAAATTGGCCAAACATTGTAACAGCAAACAAATACGCATGTGCAAATTAGATACTCCAGCTAGACA
>JBFYQC010000135.1:0-3007 GCA_041302975.1 Bacteroidota bacterium | reverse complement strand
TTAACCGTAAAACAATTAAACCAAAATGGCGAAGCTTACGAAAGTATGTTGGTACGCGTTGTAGGATTAAGAACAAACTCAACAGCTAGTGCATTTGCAGCAAGCTCAAATACTACAGTTTGGGATGGAACAACCGCAGGTGATACCACCATTTTAAGAACATTGGCTGCTGCTGATACAGAATTAGACGATGCTCCGGCATTGGCTGTTCCTCAAGGTGCATTTACATTTGAAGGTGTATTGGCACAGTTTTGCACCGGTACAACAGGATGTACAAGCGGTTATCAATTATATGCTGTACGTAAAAAAGATATTGTTACGCTATTATCAAACTTTGGTTTAGTTAGCCCAACAAACAATGCACGTATTGAAGTTGAGCAAGGTAACAATACACCAATTCAAATTACTTGGAACAAATCTGAAAATGCTTTAAGCTACAAGTGGATGGCGACAAGTGTTAACGGTAACTTTAATGCCCCGTTATTAGTATTACCTGCAACAGATAGCGTACTAAATTTAACGTCAAGTATTATTGATAATACGCTAAAAACATTAGGTGTAAAACGTACCGATTCAGTGGAGTTAAAATGGACTGTTTATGCCTACAAATCTGCTACAGATTCATTACAAGCTAACGAAACGCGTAACATCAAGTTGATTCGTGAACGTATATTGGTTAACTTTAATTTAGTAACTCCGGCAAACAATACCCGCGTTGGTGTTAAAGCAACAGGTTCGGCAAATATCAGCATCACTTGGACCACATCAACCAATGCTACTAAGTACACTTGGTTGGCCAAAACTGTTGGTGGAAACTTTAATGCTCCATTATTAAACATTACATCTAACAATAACGGAACTGCAACCGAATTAACCTTAGCAGAAAGTGCTGTTGATGCACTATTAGCTGCAAATGGTATTGCTTTAGGCGATTCTATTACGTTGGAATGGACTGTGAGAGCTGCAGAACCAGAAGATTCAATTTTAGCATCACAAGTGAATACCATTACTTTGGTAAGAACTAACAATACAGGTTTGACAAATATCGATATTAGCAATAAGTTGATGGTGTATCCAAACCCAACAAATAATTACATGACCATAACAAGTTATGAAATATTGGGCAGTGCACAATTTACCATGATGGATTTAACCGGAAGAATGGTTTTAACATCGCACATAAATATAGATACAAACCAGCCAACTATAGATGTATCAACCTTACAAAAAGGCATATACTTAGTGCAAATTATTACCCAACAAGGAATAGCAACATACAAAGTAGTTATTCAATAAAATATATCACCTTTTTATACCTAAAAAAGCAGGCTAAGGCCTGCTTTTTTTATTCCATGATTTATTGTTTTAAAGTATATTAGCGCACAAACAATATTATGGCTACAATACAATTTTATGGTGCAGCGCAAGTAGTAACTGGTAGCAAGCACCTGATAACAACTGCTCATGGTAAAAAACTACTTTTAGATTGTGGATTATTTCAAGGAAGGTTAGATAACCGCGATGAGATGAACCGTCACTTTGGTTTTGAACCACATGATTTAGATTATGTAGTTTTATCTCATGCACATATTGACCACTCAGGCTTATTGCCTCGTTTGGTAAAAGAAGGTTTTAGGGGAATTATTTTTGCTACACCGGCAACCATTTCGTTGTGTGAAATTATGTTGTTAGATTCTGCCTTTATACAAAACGAAGATTTACGTTATGTAAATAAACGCAGGGTTAAACGTGGTGAACTTGCAATTGAAGCCCTTTATGATGTGCTTGATGTTGAAAAAACATTAGACTTAATGGTTCCAGTTGAATACGAAGAGACCATTAAAATAGATCAAGACATTACATTAACTTTTACCGATGCAGGTCATTTATTAGGCAGTGCAGCTGTGCATGTTGATGTTACTTGCAAAAAAGGTAAAAAAACTAAAATTACATTTACAGGCGACATTGGCAGGTTAAACGATCAAATACTTAGATCTCCACAGCCGTTTAGGCAATGTGACGTGTTGATTTGTGAAAGTACTTATGGCAACCGACTTCACCCTAAACCTGCTGATTTAGAATTGCAACTGTTAAATGTAATTCGCGAAACATGTGTAACGCAAAAAGGTAAATTAATTATTCCTGCCTTTAGCGTAGATAGAACACAAGACTTAATTTACATGCTCGATCAGTTTGCCAATACCGGACTATTACCAACCATAAAAGTATTTGTTGATAGTCCTTTGTCGGTAAAGGCCACAGCCGTTATTCGTAAGCACCAAGAGTGTTACAACGAAAGTTTTTTAGAATACATACGCAAAGACCCAGATCCATTTGGTTTTCAAGATTTAACTTATGTTAGTGATGTTAACCAATCGAAAGCCATTAACGATATTAAAGAACCTTGCATCATCATTTCAGCATCGGGCATGGCCGAAGCAGGACGTATTAAACACCACATAGCCAACAATATTCAAAACCCTAAAAACACCATTTTAATGGTAGGTTATTGTACACCCGAAAGTTTAGGCGGAAAATTAAAAGCCGGGGCCAAAGAAGTAAAAATATTTGGCGAAATGTATCCGGTGAATGCCAAATTGGTTAACATGGATTACTTTAGTGCCCATGCCGATTATAGCGAGATCATACAATACCTTAAACACCAAAAGGCAAATAAAGTAAAACAAGTGTTTTTGGTACACGGAGAAATAGAAGCACAAGAATCGCTTAAAACAAAACTGGAAGAAGTAGGTTATACAAACATTGCTATTCCTAAAATGGGCGAACAATTTGATATCACAGCTTAGTATTAAAATAACAATACATCAACCCAAAACATGAAAGAATCTAAACGCAACATATTATTTTTAATACTAGGCTCCTTTTTTATTGCCAATGCAATTATTGCAGAATTTGTTGGTGTAAAGATTTTTTCTGTTGAAGAAACATTGGGGATCTCCCCTTTTCAAATAAAATTATTGGGTGATACGTATTCTTTTAACATGAC
>JBFYQC010000134.1:0-5683 GCA_041302975.1 Bacteroidota bacterium | reverse complement strand
ATCTTATCTTTTGGGGGCAATCAAACGTCTATATATTCATCAAGTTTATACTGAGCATCTAACGAAAAATATGCAAACAAGCACTTTTTAAATTTCGTTTCTTAATTACTTGTAATTACTTTTTTTTAAAAAAACCTCTTAACAAAATACTTTTTTGCGCTGCATCCATATTTTGTTTAAACCCTTTAGTGCCTTGTTTTACGTTAATGATGGTTTTATCTAAATTTTCGGCAAAAACTGTATCCATAAAAAGCTTACCAATAGTACCTCTTCCTGATCTAATGTTATCCATAATATCAGCTAAATCATTTGTTATAGCAGTAGCATTGTCGGTAGTTGTTTTTAAGTTCAACAATAAATCATCAAAACTTACCGGAATGGTTGTTCCAATAATGTCTTCATCTTCAACCTGTGCATATTGATTGGTTCCAGCTGAAATATTCAAAATCTTATTTCCCATTAATCCATCCGAACCAATGATAGCCTTTGCATCCTTTTTAATAAATTTTTGTTTTGAAATATCAACCACCATAACCACCTTAACACTGCTATCGGTAATTACTTCTATGTTTTCTACAGTTCCCACGTTAATTCCTGCAAACCTTACATTATTGCCTACTTGCAAGCCGTTTACATTACTAAATTGGGCACTCATACTAAACGTATTTGTAAATAGCTGTTTGGCATCGCCTATAAAATATATACCCAATGCAAACAATAAAATGCCTAAACTAACAAATATGCCTAACTTAATATGTTGTATGTTTTCTGTTTTCATAATTTTAGTATTAATTAAAAAATGAAAAAATCCATTTATCAGTAGATTCTTGCAACTCATTATAAGTGCCTGTTGCAGCAACCAAGCCATCTTTAAGAACAAGTATTCTGTTTGCAGTTATAGATGCACATGCCATATCATGTGTAATGATAATTGATGACGTTTTATATTTACTTTGAATTTCCAACATCAACTCACTAATTTCTCTGGCGGTTATAGGATCTAGTCCAGTAGTAGGTTCATCATACAACATAATTTCCGGTTTTAAAATCAGAGTTCGTGCTAAACCTAATCGCTTACGCATGCCACCAGAAAGTTCTGTAGGCATTTTATCTTCTACATCTGTCAAACCCACACTATGAAGAGCCTCTTTTACCAATTTCAACTTTTCATTTTTGCTCATTTTTTTTGACTGACGTAAAGAAAAAAACAGATTTTCGATTACTGTCATAGAATCATAAAGTGCACCACTTTGAAACAAAAAACCAATCTTTTTTCTTAGTATGTTAATGTCTTCAGAGTTAAGTGTGGCTATATCTTTTCCTAAAATTGTTAATACTCCCGCATCTGGTTCAATTAAACCTACAAGACATTTAATAAGTACCGATTTACCAGAACCTGATTTACCCAATACTACTAAATTTTCGCCTCTATTAAGTGTTATTGAAATATCCTTTAACACCTCATTGCTGCCAAATGCCTTTTTAAGACCCGCTATTTCAATCACCTTTTCCTCGGTAACAATTGTATTTATTTCAGTAGATGTTACAGCTATCATGTGCCAATAAATAAACTGGTAATTTGAACAGCAACTACATCTATAATAAATACCATTAATGAGGTTATTACAACTGATGAATTGGCGGCCTCACCAACACCAACTGTTCCTTTGTTAGCATAGTATCCTTTGTAACAAGCAATCAACCCAATAAAAAAACCAAAAAAAACTGTTTTAATCAATGAAGGGATAACATCAGTATAACTTAGCTGTGCAAACGCCTGAGCGAAAAATAGGTTATAGCTTACATCACCGTTTATATTTACACCAAATAAGGAACCAAACATAGAAATTACATCATTAAAAACAGTGAGAATGGGTAACATTAATGTTGTGGCCAATACCCTAGTAACGATAATATATTTAAATGGATTAATTCCTGACACTTCCATGGCGTCTATTTGCTCGGTTACACGCATAGAAGCTAATTCGGCACCAATACTTGAACTTACTTTACCAGCGCAGATTAACGATGTGATAACAGGGCCTATTTCGCGAACAATTGAAACAGATATCATGGCAGGCAACCACGATTCAGCACCAAATTCGGCCAAAGTTGGTCGGGTTTGCACCGTAAGTACCAATCCCATGATAAATCCTGTTATGCCTACCAATTGCAACGACTGAAATCCAATTCTATAACATTGTTTCAACAACTCGTTAAATTCATAAGGAGGTTTTACCAACTCTACAAAATAGCGACCAGTAAATAACGCAAACATTGCTACACCGGAAAAAAATCGGTATAACAATGATGGTTTACTTTGCACTTCAGAAGTCAATCTAAATGCAGTGGTAATACTTTCTGATACTTTATTTATTGTGGGGTGCATTTTAGTTTAATTAATTCAAATACCTTCTTAGTATCCATGCCGTGGTTTCGTGTTGCACCAACAGTCCAGTTAAAAAGTCAACAGTGCCAATATCTTTTAATTTATCCGTGGCATCTTCAATATCCTTGCGCATGTCCGTAATTACTTGTTCATGGTCGGTTAGCAATTCTTTAAGCATTTCCAACTTATTAGGATACTTATTGGGTAATTCTAAAAGACGGGTGTAATCAGAAAATTCTTTCATGGTGCCAATGGTTTTTCCACCAAGTTTATTGATACGTTCTGCTATCAAATCAACTGTCTCTTCAAGTTCTTTGTATTGACCCTGAAACAACTGGTGCAACTCCATAAAACTTGATCCTGAAACATTCCAATGAAACTTTCTTGTTTTTATGTACAATGTCATTTCATCAGCTAATAATACCGTAAGTATCTTGATACTTTTTTGTAAGCTCTTTTCGGCAATACCTATATCGGGTTTCATCTTTAAAACTATTTTATTAAATAACGTTTTTTACAAATTATTAAAATCTATTGTGCCAAATATCCACCATCTACATCTAATGTTATTCCGGTCACAAATGAGCTTTCGTCACCAGCTAAAAACATAAATGCCTTTGCCACTTCGTCAGCTTTTCCCAATCGCTTCATGGGATGTAAGTTTTCTATAAGTTCATGCATTTCGGTGTTCTTATTAATTCCAGCCTTATCTAATAAAGGTGTAACAATGAAACCTGGACAAATGGCATTTATTCTTATACCGTGTTGCGCATATTCTAATGCAGCTGTTTGCGTTAAACCAATTACTCCATGTTTAGCTGCTACATAGTGAGCCGAGTTAGCAAAACCAACCTTCCCTAAAATAGACGACATGTTGATAATAACACCTTGTTTTAATTTGGCCATTTGAACCAACTCATAACGCATACAATTAAAAACGCCATTAAGATTTACGCCTATTACTTTAAGCCAATTTTGTTCACTCATATCTCCTACCATTGCATTTCCACCTCCTATTCCAGCATTGTTAAGTGCCACATCAATTCCGCCAAAAAGGTTTAAAGTTTCGTAAACTGCAGATTGAACTTGTTTATGAATAGATACATCACATGGGATAAATACGGCCTGCTTGCTTTCTTTTACAATATCAGCCATTAAAGCATCTGCTGTTTCGTTCTTCAAATCAACAATAACAATATTGGCTCCTTCTTTAGCTGCTGCCATTGCACAAGCTTTACCAATACCTGATAATCCTCCAGTAATAAAAACCGTTTTACCTTGTAATTTTTTTTTGTTTTGGACTTCCATAATGTTGTTATAAATAGTAATATTTCAAACGCAATACCTGAGTTAGATTGATGTTTTATTGACAACTGACACTTATCAAGTTACAATAGTTGAAAAATAAAACCCATCGTTAACGGGTATTATCAGGAAGTGTTGGTGTGGTTAGCTTAATGGCTAGTAAGGCTAATTACTTAAACCAGGATATGCAAAATGATACTTTGTTAATGTTTGCACTATGCTATTAAGTATGATATAATTTTTGTACCATTTTTTATCGGCAGGTACTATTACCCATGGTAAAGTATTTGATGAATGATTTAAAATAAATTGATAAGCGTTTAAATATTTATGATGCTTTTCAATGTCATCTAAATCCTCTTGTTGAAATTTCCATTGTTTGCTCGGATTATCTTTACGTGCTTGTAACCTCTTCAACTGCTCCTTTTGCGATACATGCAAAAAAAACTTTAGCACAATAGTATTGGCATTCACCAATCCTTCTTCAAACAAATTAATTTCTTTGCAGCGCTTAACAAGCTTGTCCTCAGACATGGTTTGTTTAACCATTGGAATCAAAATATCTTCATACTGCGAGCGATTAAAAATTTGAATCATACCAATTTGTGGGCAAGCATTACTGATGCGCCATAAAAAATGATGATTAAGTTCTTTATCCGTTGGGGCTTTAAATGAGGTAACATTACAGCCGGCAGGGTTCACCCCAGTAAACACCTGCTTAACTGCACTGTCTTTGCCCGATGTATCCATTCCCTGCAAAATTATTAATACAGAAAATGCATGCTGAGCATAAAGCTTTTCTTGTAAATCCGATAGTTGTTTGACTAGCAAAGGCACCTTTGAAACAAGGTGAATTTTTTTCACCTTTGTAGATGGTATTGTAGCTAAATCACTCAACTCAACGAATTTGCTGATCATTAATAAAACGATTAAACCTTTTTAGGCAAATCAGATTTAGAAAGTTCACCATCCATTCTTACATGTAAATTACTTTTAAGAAGTGCTACTTCTTCGGTTACCTCTTCCATAAAATCATCCAACTTATCTTTAATAGCATCTGATAAATCAGCACCTTTTGCCATTAAACGTTTTCTTGTTTTACTTCCTTTATGAGGAGCGAATAATACGCCTAAGCCACCACCGATAGCCGCACCAAGGAGCAATGCTCCAATAACTTTAACTGTTCCTGTATTTTCCATAATATAGTTGTTTTGGTAATAATTTTTATTGTAGCCCTTTTGCATGATTTTTATGATTAATTATTAATAAATAATCATCTTAAGTTGATTTACCTAGTTGGTGTTCTTTATTGAAAGGTTTTTAAGCGCCTGACCTAAATCGTCCATGTCGTGGTTAAACTCTGTTTTAAATGCTTCCCAATTATCTTTTCCATTAGCTTTATAATCTTCAAGCTTTTTACGCATATTAATATTGCGTTGCTCTAATTCATCTACCCTTTTTTGATCGGCTGCAAGATTTTTATTTTTACTGTTTTTTAAACGAACTTTAAAAGCTTCAATACCAACTTCGTTTTCGGCAATTCTTTCATCAATAACTTTTTTAAACAATAGATAATCTGCAACAGAATCTTTTTGTTCTTGACTCAGTTCTGCTTTGGCTTCTCTCAAATCTTGCTTAGCATTTTCTACTTTTTTTTCTGACGAAGTACACCCGAAAATAAAAGTTACTAAAGTTGATAATATTAAAATTGAATTTTTCATATGCATGTAGTTGTAATAAATATTGAATAATAATAATGGTTTAATTAATCCCAAATTGATAAACAGAGGTTCTGTAAACCGATTTTTTTGATTTATTAGAGACAACCAAATACCGTATTATAACGCTTAGTTTGGCTTAGTCGTTGGGTTCTGTTTTACCCATTTTAGATTCTAATTCGGCAAGTGTGTTATCAGGTTTTAAACTTGTATCTAACAAACCACAGCCTGGTATAACTTCAAATGGAGTTCTTAATTTATTTAAATTCTC
>JBFYQC010000133.1:0-3665 GCA_041302975.1 Bacteroidota bacterium | reverse complement strand
GCAATACTTTTTGCTGTAATCGGGTAATCACCTGTAATCATCATTACTTTTATGCCAGCTTGTTTACATTCTTTAATTGCCTGCGGAACTTCTGGTCTGATTGGGTCTTCAAATGCAATTAAACCACAATAATCATATTTAAAGTCTTGTTGTGTTTCTGGTAAAATGGTTTGATGGTGCTGTGCAATTGCCACACCTAAAACGCGGTAACCATTTTGCGCCATTTCATTTACCAGTTCAAGTTCACGGTTAACTTCATCTTGACTCAACCCACACAATTGAAAAATGGCTTCGGGTGCACCTTTGGCAGCAATGATTAATTCATTGGCTACTTTTATCACACGGGTCATAGCCAACAATTTTTTGGTTAATGGGTATTCTCTTAAAAGTTCTTGTGTTGATGTTTGAAGGTGTTGTTTAAATAAGTTAATTATCGCTTTCTCCATTGGGTCTATAGAATCGGTTGGAGTAGCGTTATAAGCAGTTTTGATGATGTTTAATATGGTTGGCGATAGTTGTTCAAAGTGTGATTTAGAAACAATGTTACCCTCCACACAAAGTGCGGTAACCTCCATTTTGTTTTGGGTAATGGTGCCTGTTTTATCACTGCATAAAATGGTAGCCGAACCCAAAGATTCGATAGCAGAAGGTTTACGGGTAAGTACATTTTTTTTAGACATGCGCCATGCACCTAATGCCATAAAAATAGTAAGTACAACTGGAAATTCTTCGGGCAAAATGGCCATAGCTGATGACAAACCGGTAAGCAATGATTGTACAAAATTACCTCGGGTAAAATAAAACAACATCACAACCGCTATGCTTATGGCTATACCTCCAATACCTAAATTACGGATCAGGATTTTCATTTCCTGTTGCAGTTTTGGTTCGTTGTCTTCTATGTTTTTCAGTGAAGTCGCAATAGAGCCAATCTTAGCATCAATGCCTGTTTGTGTAACTTTTGCAATACCTTTTCCTTGCACAGCTAAAGTGCCACTATACAGTTCAATTTGTTCTGTTTGAAGGTCTTTTTCTATTGCAATACTTTCACCTGTAAGTATCGACTCGTCAACTTTAAGGTTAACACTTTCTAATAAAATGGCATCAGCAGCAATACGATCGCCTTCGTTAATCATCATCACATCACCGGGTACTAAATCACGACCGGCAATTCTTATTTCTTCTCCATCACGTTTAACTAATACTCTAGGTGAAGCCAGTTTTTTTAATGCATCAAGGGCTTTTTCTGTTTTACGGTACTGATAAAAAGTAATGGAAACAATGAGCACAATTGAGGAAAACATAATGATACCCTCTGTATGGTCGCCAACCAATAGGTAAATGGTGGCACATGCCAATAACAACAAAAACATGGGCTCTTTAATTACCTCCAGTGCAATGCGCAATAGGTTTTTAGGTTTTGCGCTAGGCAATTCGTTGTAACCAAACTTGTGTAGTAACTGTTCTGCTTCGTGTTTACTTAATCCGCGCATGTTTGGTAGTTTAAATAGTTATAAAAAAAATGAGGCAACCTTGCGATTACCTCATCAATACATTATAACAACAAATTGGCTACGTTGGCAAGCTCGCTTCGTTCACCTTTTTCTAGTGTAATGTGTGCGTAAATAGGGTTATCGCGTATACGGTCTATTAAATAACTTAATCCGTTCGATTGTGCGTCAAGATACGGAGTATCTATCTGAAAAACATCACCCGTAAAAACTATTTTACTGCCTTCGCCTGCTCGTGTAATGATGGTTTTAACCTCAAGCGGGGTTAGGTTTTGAGCTTCATCAATAATAAATAGGATGTTAGATAAACTTCTCCCCCTGATGTATGCCAATGGCGAAACCACCAATTTTTCCTGATTTACCATCTCTGTAATTTTTTGATATTCCTTATCGGTTTCTTTCCATTGGTTTTGAATCAACTTTAAGTTGTCCCAAAGCGGTTCCATGTAAGGATTAATTTTACTTTTAATATCACCCGGTAAATAACCAATGTCTTTGTTACCAAGTGGTACAATAGGTCTGGCTAAATAAATTTGGCGGTAGTTGTGGCGTTGTTCTAAAGCAGCTGCAAGTGCCAATAGTGTTTTACCGGTACCGGCCACACCTTGTATACTTACCAATGATACATTGGGGTTAAGTACTGCATGCATGGCAAACGTTTGCTCGGCATTGCGTGGTTTAATACCATGTGCTGTGCGTTTGTCAATACGCTCTATACTTTCGTTTTGGTTATTGTAAAAACACAAAACGCTGGTTTTGTTATTTTTTAAAACGAAATAATGGTTAGCAGCAGGTTTCTTTTTAAACAATAAATCGTAGCTAACAAAACCATCTGCGTATATTAAATCAATAACCGATTGTTTAACACCATCAATGGTTGATATACCGGTATGAAGGGTGTCTAGGTTTTTAATTTTGCCAGTTTCGTAATCTTCGGCAGTAATGTTTAACGATTTTGCTTTAAGCCTGAGGTTTACATCTTTAGTAACCATAATTACTTTACGCGAGGGATACTCTTCGCTAATGGCCATGGCTGCGTTTAAAATTTTATGATCAGCTTTTCTATCGCCAAAAACAACCATGGCATCTACGCTGGCTTTTTCTTTAAATTGTACGCGTAATTTTCCTCTTCCTCTTCCGTTAATCGGTATCCATTCAGTTAAAGTATACTCGCCCGATAGTTTGTCGAGGTAACGTATAAACTCACGTGCTTCATAATTGATGGTGTCGTTTCCTTTTTTAAAATTATCCAATTCTTCAAGCACAGTTATAGGAATAGCCACATCATGTTCCTGAAAGTTATTGATGCATTTATGGTCGTATAAAATAACTGAGGTATCTAAAACAAAGATCTTTTTTTCTGAAACTCTTCTGGCCATGGCTATTGTAATTAAAGGTTAGAAAATGTTGTTGATTAATGATATTCAATTAACGAAATTAATTGTGAATGCAATGTTTCCGAAGTGCAATAGTTGTAAACATGATATGTACATGGGCGTTGGTTGGTTGTTATATAATTGATAGGTTGATTCGATTGGCACTTCTTCGTTTCGAGACAAGTTCGGTAAGTTGATGGTTCTTTAAGGAATATATCGAAACGAAGTTTAGCGGAGTTAGAAATGTAGTTGTGGTGAGTAGTTGTTGGTTGATTATTGGGCCTATGAAAGGATTGAAAGTGCAATCAAACCCTAACCATATTTTTTGATGACAGCAAATGATTAACTTGCAGGCGATGGATTTTAAACTAAAATTTGTACCTAAATCGCCAGTTAAAAGGTTGAATTATAAACAACCTATGTTGTTAACTGGCTCTTGTTTTGCTGATAATATTGGTGATTTATTGGGTGAACATCAATTTAATATTTTGGCTCAACCCAATGGTGTTGTTTACAACCCAATTAGTATTGCTCAACAACTAAAACAAATAGGTGAGGGCCGTGAATACAATGAAAATGATTTGGTACTTTACAACGAATTGTATCATACATGGTCTCATCATTCATCTTTCAACTCTACCAGCCCAAAAGAAATATTGGGTAATATAAATATGCCACTAAATAAGGCCCATGCTTTTATTCATCAACCCGAAACTATTGTATATGTTACATTTGGTTCTGCATTTGTTTATGAGTTAAAAGATAAGCCAGGTTTTAT
>JBFYQC010000132.1:0-2709 GCA_041302975.1 Bacteroidota bacterium | reverse complement strand
GAGTGAAACTACTCTAACCCGCAGGCAACAATACATACTCAAACTCCGAAGGAGTGACATTATTATACTATACTTAGCATGAAAAGATAGATTAAATCAAACCCTGAAAGGGTGATATTACTCCACATAACCATTAAATATTAAATCCCATGTCAGGAACATTTTCACAACTTTACATTCAAGTGGTATTTGCTGTAAAAGGCCGCAAATGCCTAATGCACAAAAAATGGAGAAAAGAACTTCATAAATACATGTCGGGCATTATAGAAAACAAAGGACATAAAAGTATCATTGTTAATGGTGTAGCAGATCACGTTCATTTGTTTATTGGATTGAAGCCAGCTATGGCCTTATCTGATTTAGTGCGAGATATAAAAAACAACTCATCAAAGTGGATAAATGAAAGTAATTTTATTGACGGCAAGTTTGAGTGGCAAAATGGCTTTGGAGCTTTTAGTTACAGCAAGAATCATGTAGGCAATGTTTATCAATACATCATGAATCAGGAGGCGCACCATGCAAAAACAAGTTTTAAAAAAGAGTATATAAGCTTATTAGATACCTATGAAATACCATACGAAGAGCGCTTTTTATTTGATTGGATAGATGATTTGGAGGAAGAAGATTAGGGCCACCCCTGCGGGGTTAGCATAATGCCATCCTTTCGTGATTGGTTTATCAGATACTGATGTTTTTGACCATAATGTCACCTTTTAGAGGTTAGAGAATGAAGGATTGATAATAAGTTTATAACACCGAAGGAGTAACATTATGTTATCCTCTACAAACAAAAGCCACCACTTCTACCCAAAAATTATGTAACATGTTAGAATTTTTATGTAATGGTTTTAAATCGTATTGGCAGCACCTTTACCATGTTGAAAAATTGAATCAACACAACATAAAAATGAACACAAAAAACAATTTTTTACTGGTAAACAGAACAAGCGTTGTATGCAAAAAAACAATGTTTGGTTTAGTAGTTCTTTTCTTATCTGTAACAGCCTCGGCTCAAGACGACAACAAGACCCGAAACGATAGAATATCTGCAGGTGTAAAGGCTGGATTAAATTATGCTAACGTATGGGATGAGGAAGGTCAAGATTTTAGGGCCGACCCTAAATTTGGTTTGGCAGGAGGTGTGTTTGTTGGTATACCTTTAGGCAAATACATTGGTGTTCAGCCTGAAATACTATTATCTCAAAAGGGATTTAAAGGTTCAGGAACCTTATTAGGCAACGGTTACTCTATGACCAGAACATCAACCTACTTGGATGTTCCTCTTCAAGTTCAAATAAAACCTACTAGTTTTTTAACTTTATTAGTTGGACCACAATATTCATATTTGCTTCATCAAAAAGATGTATATACACTTGGCCAAAACAGTTTTGAACAAGAACAAGAGTTTAAACGCGATAACATTAGAAAAAACATACTTGGTTTTGTAATAGGTGCTGATTTAAATATCGACCACCTGGTTTTATCAGCAAGAGTTAGTTGGGATCTTCAAACCAACAACGGTGATGGATCAAGCTCAACCCCAAGGTATAAAAACCAGCTAGTACAGTTTACAATAGGGTATAAAATTTAACTTAATAATAGTATGGGGAATCTACTTTACGCACTTGCTCTTATTCTTATTATACTATGGGCGATAGGCTTTTTAGGCTACAATGCAGGCGGTATAATACACATTTTACTGGTTATTGCACTTATTGCTGTTATTTTAAGGGTAATTAAAGGCGGCAGAATAGACTAATCAATCCTTTTCATTTAAATAAAAACGTCATTCTTAATAGGATGGCGTTTTTTTTTGATAAGGTCATCAATGGTTTAAACATAAATTGATTTCGTGCAGAATGTTTCAGGGTGTTATTATTTAACAATATCACCTCTTCTAGGTTTGAATTCGAATTCCGCCAAAGGACCGAAAATATTAGCCTGAAAGTTGGCAAAACCCAAAGGTTTGAAATTATTCTACCCAAATTTAAATGCTATAAAACTCCGAAGGAGTGACATTATTCTCACCCAAAATCAATACTTTTACGGTAAAAATCGCTACATCAAACCATAAATACCTTAACCAAATGCTCACAGATATAAATCCTAAGTTGCCCATGCGCAACATTAATAACACCCAAAATTATTATGTAAACAACTTAGGTTTTGAGGTATTTGGCACACACCAATCAACCGACTATTTAATGTTACAAAGGGACAATATCCAAATTCACTTCTTTAAACATGCCACATTAAATCCGTTAGAAAACTACGGACAAGTGTACATCCGTGTAAAGGATATTAATGCCCTGTATCAATCGTTGTTGGATAAAAACGTAGCCATTCATCCTAATGGACATTTGGCCATAAAACCATGGGGACAAAGGGAGTTCTCCCTACTCGACCCCGACCATAATTTGCTTACTTTTGGTGAGACGGTGGCTTAATGGAAATCAAATTTAAAACAAATAGCAATTTGTAAACCTGGACTTATGAAGAAAATATTTCCCTTTTTATTGATACTCGTATCGTGTGTTAAAGAGAATAAACTATATAATGATTGGACTAGTGATAACTTATACTACCCTGTTTACAATTTTTCTGATAATGTAATGGGGTTAACTGTTGAGTTGAGCTACACGCATAGTTTACAAGTGGATTTAGTCGATTCCATTTTTAATCACTTTGTTGAAACAGACTCTATTGGAT
>JBFYQC010000131.1:0-5647 GCA_041302975.1 Bacteroidota bacterium | reverse complement strand
CACTTGGAAAAGAAGTGTATAATGAATTGGTGAAAAACACGATTACGGAGATTCCATTGAAGTCCTTAGGTGCAGCTGGGTTGTACCAATTTGAAGTGTTGGATGAACAAAATGTACGCATTCAAGCGAATAAGATTGTGTTGCAATAAACTAACAAGAAGACATTAAAGACTGCTAGAAATAGTGGTCTTAATATTTTAAAGATTAATTTTATTTATTAATTAAAAATTTAAAAAAACAAATGCTATGAATTTTAAATCGGTATTGTTCATTTTGCTAATAACTTTAGGATTAATTAATCAGTTATCAGCCCAATCTTGTAATTTGATTTCATCAATAACATTAACTGCTCCACAAACTCAATCAACTGTTGTTAACACAGTAGTTGGTTATTTACCAAATAGTAGTAATATAATTTCAGATACATCAAAATGGCATTATATTGTTCTAACTAAATCGGGAACATTAGGTAGTTTTTATTTTGATGGAGTACTAGTCACAAGTAGTAATTTTGATAATAATCCATATATTTGGAATAGCTTATTGTTAGGAGCAACTCAAGGTTGTGTTTCTTGTAATCCTGTTCCGAATTTTAATGGACTTATTGATGAGGTTCGTGTTTCTAATGTCTCACGAACTTCAGAAAGTGTCGCTTTGGCATTTTCTTCTAATATGCCTTTTGTAGTAGATGCTAATACTATTGGTTTGTTTCACCTTGATAATATATCAGGAAATACTGTGTTAAATAGTAATGGAGGAACGGCTGCAGTATTTGGATCACCCGCCATTAACGAAGGAAAATATGGAAAAGCTATAAGTTTTGATGGTATACATGATTACATCAGGTGGTCAAACTCTATTCCAGTAAATAATATGACTGTTGAGTTTTGGTTTAAGTCATCCGACCAAAACGCATCAATAGCTATGTTAGAATATGCTTACAATACTGGTATTTATCTGGCAAATACAAAAGTAACTAACCCTACAAATTGGTCAACGGGCGAAACTACATCTTCGATTACTGTAAATCCCTCTAAATTACCGTATGTATGGGTAAATAATGGTCAATGTACAGATACAATTTTCTTTAACTCAAAGTCTGCGACGATTTACGACACAATTACCGTAAAAAAGAATATTTACGATACGGTAATTGTACCTAAAACAGTAACAAAATATGACACTGTTATCGTCAAAACAAATGTGTTTGATACCGTAATTGTACCTAAAACAGTAACAAAATACGACACGGTTAAAGTTAACACGTACGACACAGTCACCGTAACAAACAACGTCACTAAATATGATACGGTTATCGTAAATCAAACGAAATACGATACCATCACACTAACTGATACCGTAAGTATCTTGAAAATCAAATTTAAACTGACGACCGGTATTCAAGCCAACCAACTAGCAAGTATGTCTTTGTATCCAAACCCAACCACGGATGTTTTGTATATTGAAGTTGGAGATGCAAAAGCGTTAAATGGTTACCGTTACCGTATTTTGGATGCCCTTGGAAAAGAAGTGTATAATGAATTGGTGAAAAACACAATTACCGAAATACCTTTAAAAACTTTAGGTGCAGCAGGGTTGTATCAGATGGAAGTCTTGGATGCGAATAAATCTAGCATACAGACAAACAAGATAGTGTTGCAATAAACTAAACAACAATACATTAAAGACTGCTAGAAATAGTGGTCTTTTTTGTTTTTAGGAAATGTACTTGTCGAATTTTTTAAAATAGTCCTCTTTTTTTGTTATTTTTAGTAAAGTATAAATTATTTAAATGCTATGATGAATAAATCCTTACTTATATTTTTGGTTATTGCTTCTTTTACTTCAAACTATTTTGTCGCGCAAAATATTGTTGTAGAAACTTTAAATACCACAGGAGGGCCTTTTCCTTACACAAATATGTGTCCAAATAGCGCTGTTTCTTTGGCTGTAAAAATCAAAAACTCTGGATCTACCGCAATTTCAAATAAAAACATTACTGTTACTGTACTTGTTACTGCACCCGATAACTCAACACAAAATTTTAGTCAAACGTTTAATGCTATTTCTTTATCTGGATATGTTAGTCTTATTAGAACATTTACTTCGAACATTGACATGCATTTGCCAGGAATTTATGATTTTGCAATGGTTGCAACCTATCCTGGTGACGCTGCTCCTGGAGGAGATGGATATGATATGCATGAACAGATTTTTGTTGTTGGAAATATGATTAACTTGACTTCTTCTTTAGCAAAAACTACGCAAAATATTTGTAAAAATTCTCCTTTAGATACCATTTTTTACGATGTTTCCTACAATGCGACAGACGCTACAGCTTCTGGTTTACCTACTGGTGTTACTTATTTGTTTAATTACCCTACACTTAAAGTTTTTGGTAAACCATCTGCTGTTGTTGGATCCCCTTTCTCCTATTCTGTAACTGCCACAGGATCTTGTCCATCAAAGGACGATTCAACTTTGGTTGGTACAATTACGGTAACGGATCTACCTAAAATTTCATATACAGGTAGTAATCTGATTTGTGAAGGGTTTTCTTCCAGTGCTTCTCCAAGCTTTGGTGGTACATGGAAAAGCACAAATACTTCAGTTGCAACAATTTCAAATGCTGGTTCTATTCAAGCAGGGAGTCCCGGAAAAACGAAGTTATATTTTAAAGCTAATTTAGCTTCAGCATGTACAGATACTTTACCGGAGTTTACTGTAAATCCCTTACCAATAGTAGATCCTATTACAGGTCCTACCAAAGTATGTGTTAACGCTAAAATTCAATTAACGAATACCAATAAATCAGGTACTTGGAAGAGTTTAGACCCTGCAAGAGCTACGATTAATGCAGCGACAGGAGAGGTGACAGGTGTAGCTGATGGACCTTGTTCTATCGAATACATGATTGTTTCACTAGGCTGTACAACGGTGGTAACTACTACTATTACAGTAAATAAATTGCCTACGGTTGCAGTAATTAGTGGGACAAAACAAGCGTGTATTGGCTTGACCACCCAACTTTCTAATACGACACTTACAGGTGTATGGTCAAGTGGAAGTATAGGTATAGCAACGATATCAGGCACAGGACTAGTTACTGGTGTAACAGCAGGATCTAGCTTGATTAGTTATACAGTTACAGATGTAAATGGCTGTGTTAAGTCAGATACAACAACCATACGAATTTATGCATTCCCAACAGTTGCAGTAATAACCGGAACAACAATGATCTGTGAAGCTGCTACAACGCAATTAGCAGATGCAACATCGAATGGTGTTTGGTCAAGTGGAAGTCCAGGAGTAGCAACAATAGATGCGTCAGGATTAGTCTCAGCAATCAAAGCTGGAACAAGTAGTATTAGTTATGTAGTAACAAAGAATAATTGTTCTTCCACGGTTAATAGTACGATTACTGTGAATGCATTACCCATTGTAGCTTCTATCACTGGCTCAACAAACATTTGTGTTGGCGCTACAAGTCAATTATCGAATACTACGCCAGGTGGTGTTTGGACAAGTGGAACCCCAGCGGTTGCTTCGATTAATAGTTCAGGTTTGGTATCGGGGTTAACATCTGGTACTAGTCAAATCGATTATACAGTTACACTCTTGGGTTGTTCTACAACGAAATCCACGACCGTTAATACTTTTTCCATGCCAAGTGTTAATCCGATAACAGGGGTAACAACCGTATGTGCTGGAGCAACAACGTTGTTGGCGAATACTACACCAAATGGAGTTTGGTCTAGTACTAATCAAAGCATTGCAACTATATCTAATAACGGTTTAGTTACAGGTCTATCAGCCGGTACAAGTGTAATTACATATTCTTTAACTATCAATGGATGTACTTCTGAACAAACAACATCTGTAACTATAAACACAGCCCCAATTGTTGCTGAAATAACAGGAAATTCTTCTGTATGTCAAGGTACTACTTCATTATTATCTAATGCAACGCCTGGAGGAACTTGGAAGAGTGATACACTTCGTGTGGCAACAATCGATGGCACTTTAGGAAGTGTAAAAGCATTAAGTATTGGAGAAACAAATGTCAGCTATACAGTGACACAAATGGGTTGTTCTAAAATGGTCATTAAAAAAATTGCGGTACAAGCACAAGAAAATGCTAATTTTACCTATTCTTCCACAAATTATTGCCCAACTGAATCGGATCCTACACCAGTAATTTTAGGCACTAAAGGAGGTGTATTTTCCGCTGCACCCAATGGTTTATATTTAAATGCTACAACAGGAAAAATTTCGTTAGCTAATTCTTCCAAAGGAAATTATGCGGTGACTTATAAAACACCTGGTTTTTGTTCTAGTGAAAGAACTTGGGATATCAAAATTGGTGACAATTCATCCAATACTCTAACAATAACATCTTCTTCAGGGAAAGACATATTTTGCATGGGAGATTCTTTAAAATTAATTGCACAAGGAGCTACTAAATACCTTTGGAATACGGGTAAAACAGATAATTTTATTACCGTAAAAAACCCAGGTAAGTATACAGTAACTTCGAAGGATGCTGGATGTTCAGCTACCGTAAGTTTTGATGTAAAAGTAGATACATTACGACTGTATATGTCAGTACCTTCAATGGTATTACTGAATAACGGTTTTGTTACTTTAAATGGGAACCCAAAGGAAGGAGTATTTTCTGGTGTAGGTGTAAATACCAATATTTTTGATCCAAAATTAGCAGGGTTAGGCGCGAAAAAAATTACGTTTAACTATGTAAGTCCTAACAAATGTAGTGCTCAATTACAACAAACTATAGTAGTATATGATACCGTCTCAACGAATTGTACAGTTACAAAATACGACACAGTCAAAGTCACCAAATTTGATACTCTTACCATCAAAAATAATGTCTATGACACGGTTACAATAACAAACAACGTTACAAAATATGATACAATTACAGTAAAAAATAATGTGTACGATACCATAACAGTTACTAATAACATTACTAAATATGACACAGTAAAAGTCACCAAGTTTGATACTATCACAATTAAAAACAATGTCTACGATACAGTTACAATAACTAACAATGTTACTAAATATGATACAATTACGGTAAAAAATAATGTGTACGATACCATAACAGTTACTAATAACGTTACTAAATACGACACGGTGAAAGTCACCAAGTTTGATACTATCACAATTAAAAACAATGTCTACGATACAGTTACAATAACTAACAGTATCACTAAATATGATACCATTATAGTACCTAAAACAGTTACGAAATACGACACAATAACTTTAACAAAATACGACACAGTAAAAGTCACGAAATTTGACACTCTTACCATCAAAAACAATGTCTATGATACGGTTACTATAACTAACAACATTACTAAATACGACACAGTTATCGTCAATAAGTACGACACGATAACGGTTACCAACAACGTTACGAAATACGATACCATTACGCTAACTGATACCGTAAGCATTCTAAAAATCAAGTTTAAGTTAACCACTGGTATCAATGCAAATCAACTAGCAAGTATGTCTTTATATCCAAATCCTACAACGGATGTGTTGCACGTGGAAGTTGGAGATGCAAAAGCCTTGGAAGGATATCGTTACCGTATCTTGGATGCTTTAGGAAAAGAGG
>JBFYQC010000130.1:0-11190 GCA_041302975.1 Bacteroidota bacterium | reverse complement strand
ATATAGAACTTGTTTTTTGTTTTAGAGTATAATATGTAGGTGTGAAATACCATCACAAAAAAGCCTCGAAAAATCGAGGCTTTAAAGTTAGTGGAGAATATCGGATTCGAACCGATCACCTCTTGCATGCCATGCAAGCGCTCTAGCCAAATGAGCTAATCCCCCCAATTATTTTACCAAAGAACCGATCACCTTCCCGAATGCTTTCGGGACGCTCTGACCATCCCGAACCTTCGGGAGAGCTAATCCCCCTGAAGTGGTGCAAATATATACTTTGAATTACCTAATGCAAATATTTTTGAAGGTAGTTTTTAAGCGCTTGTTTATCAGTTTTGTTCTAATTGTTTTTGCAATGCAAAGAGCTCGTCACGTAGTCTTGCTGCTTCCATAAAATCTAAATCTTTGGCCGCTTTTTGCATACGTTTTTGCGTTTCTTCAGTTGCTTTTTTTAGTTGGTCTTTACTCATGTATTGTACAACCGGATCTGCGGCTACATTCATTTCATCAGGTTCTACATAATAGCGCATTTCTTGTCCTCCTTCTTTCGAGTCGGCAACACGAGTTTGCTTTAGAATTTCTTCGGTGTTTTTTCTTACTGTTTTTGGCGTAATACCATGAGCCAGGTTATACGCAATTTGTTTGTCACGCCTTCTATTGGTTTCTTCAATGGTCCTTTTCATGCTATCGGTAATTTTGTCGGCATACATAATTACATTGCCTCTTTCATTACGCGCAGCCCTACCAATGGTTTGTGTTAACGATTTATCATTACGCAAAAAACCTTCTTTGTCGGCATCCATAATCGCAACCAAACTTACCTCTGGTAAATCCAAACCTTCTCTTAATAAGTTTACTCCAATCAACACATCAAAAACGCCTAATCTTAAATCGCGTAAAATCTCAACACGGTCAAGTGTTTTAACCTCACTGTGTATATATCTGCATTTAATATTAAGCTTAGCCATATATTTTGATAACTCTTCTGCCATTCGCTTGGTTAATGTGGTTACCAAAACTCGGTCTCCCATTTTTATGCGCTCATCTATGGCGTCTAACAAATCATCAACTTGGTTGCTACTTGGTCTAATTTCTATGGTAGGATCTAATAATCCTGTCGGTCTTATAATTTGCTCCACCACTACACCTTCACTCATGCGCAACTCATAATCACTAGGTGTGGCACTTACATACACTACTT
Source organism: Bacteroidota bacterium (assembly GCA_041302975.1). GTDB lineage: Bacteria > Bacteroidota > Bacteroidia > UKL13-3 > UKL13-3 > UBA6183. Next base: position 9,992 of record JBFYQC010000130.1, on the reverse strand, counting down.
GATTTACCATACTTTCAAATTCATTAAAAGTTAGTGGTCTATTATCCATTGCACTTGGTAAACGAAAGCCATATTCTACCAAGTTTTCTTTTCGTGCTCTATCACCACCATACATAGCGCGTACTTGTGGCATGGTAACATGACTCTCGTCAATAAACATCATAAAGTCCTTAGGGAAGTAATCAATCAAACAGAATGGACGATCTCCCGCTTTGCGCTGATCCATGTATCTGCTATAATTTTCTATTCCACTACAATAGCCAAGTTCACGCATCATTTCCATATCAAAATTTGTACGCTCCTCAAGTCGTTTGGCTTCTAAATGCTTTCCAATACTTTTAAAATACTCAACTTGCGCTACTAAATCATCTTGTATTTCATATATGGCACGGTTAAGTTGATCTTTCGGGGTGACATACATGTTGGCAGGGAAAATAGCAATATCTCCAACTCTTTCTTGTTGTTTGCCACTAACAGGATCAATAACAGTAAGGTCTTCAATTTCGTTTCCAAAAAAGGTAATACGAAAGGCAAAATCTGCATATGCTGGAAACACATCTAATACATCGCCTTTAACCCTAAAGTTGCCACGGTTAAAATCTGCTGTAGTGCGCGAGTACAAGGAATCAACCAAAGCGTATAAAACAGTATTACGGGAAATTTTTTGTGATTGATGTAAACGAATTATGCTGCTTTCGTAATCTTTTGGATTTCCAGCACCATAAATGCAACTTACTGATGCCAGCACGATAACATCTCTACGACCTGATAAAAGAGACGAGGTTGTTTTTAAGCGCAGTTTTTCTATTTCTTGGTTTATGGCTAGGTCTTTTTCTATGTATGTATTGCTAGAAGGGATAAAAGCTTCCGGTTGGTAATAGTCGTAATAAGATACAAAATACTCTACAGCATTTTCTGGGAAAAACTGCTTAAACTCTCCATATAATTGCGCCACTAGCGTTTTGTTATGGCTAATAATTAACGTAGGTTTTTGTACTTGTTGAATAATATTGGCCATGGTAAATGTTTTACCCGAGCCAGTAACCCCCAATAAAGTTTGGTGTTTGTTGCCATTATTGGCTCCCTCAACCAATTGTTTAATGGCTGTAGGTTGATCACCACTTGGCACATATTCTGAAGTTAATTTAAATGTCATAAGAACAAGACAAAGCTAACAAAAGTAAATGGAGAATTCTATAAAAACACAAAGCCCCGACTCTGAATCGAATCGGGGGCTTTGTTGTCCTTATAAACCCTAACCTATATGAAAAGGCAATTGAACCACAAACACGAAGGTTTGTGTAATGTAAGAGTGCTTAATTAAAAAATGTGTTGCATTCTCTCAATATTTCTAATTAATGTCAAAATACTTGCCACAATTTTCTATTTATTTGAGATGTCAGTCACTTTAGTGTCAAATAAAGCTGTTCAGCAACTAGTTAATTTGTAACGTAATTGTTGTATTTTATGTATTGTATTTGTTATGTTTTGACGGTTTTTTGATACGAAGAAGCGCCCCGAAACAAGTTTCGGGGCGCTTCTTAAATATTGAATTTTAGTAAATTAAAACACGTGTTTTTCCGCATGATATGAAGAACGCACCAATGCCCCGGATTCCACATATTTAAGTCCTATTTTTAATCCTTCTTCTTTGTAAAAATCAAATTCATCGGGAGTGACAAAACGCTCGACATTTAAGTGCATTTTGGTTGGTTGTAGGTATTGACCTAAAGTCACAACATCACAACCCCAATCTTTTAAGTCTTGCAAAACTTCAAGTACCTCGTCTTTGGTTTCACCTAACCCAAGCATAACACCAGATTTGGTTCTACGGCCGCGTTCTTTAGTTTTTAAAATTTGTTCTAAACTACGCTCATATTTTGCTTGCGGGCGCACTTTACGGTAAAGCCTTTTTACAGTTTCCATGTTATGAGAAACAACTTCAGGTTTTTCATCAATTACTTGGTACAACAAGTCCCATTTAGATAAAAAATCAGGAATAAGCGTTTCTATTGTTGTACCAGGGTTTAATTCCTTTACCAGCCTGATGGTATCAGCCCAAACTTTTGCCCCTTTATCTTTCAGCTCATCACGATTTACAGAGGTAAGTACAGCATGCTTAACACCCATTAATTTTATGGCTTCGGCAACACGCATTGGCTCCGATAAATCATATTCTTGTGCGCGACCAGTAGCTACTGCGCAGAAACTGCAGCTACGCGTACAAACATTACCCAAAATCATAAATGTTGCTGTGCCTGCACCCCAACACTCGCCCATATTAGGGCAACTTCCGCTTTCGCAAATTGTGTGTAACTTATACTCATCAACAATTTTGCGCACGTTACGATAGTTCTCGCCTGTAGGTAATTTAACTTTTAACCAAGATGGTTTTTTTATACGTTCTTCTGCTAAAGTTGGTAATTCAATCATATTATTTATTCTGTCCGAAAGTAAATCCTAAAAATAGAGTAAAATATAGTTGTTTGTTCTTTACTAATTCATCAGCCATTAAAGGTAATGGTTGTGCAAATACATCAACACAAAATCCAGCTTCTAAACTATTAAATGCATCAGGGTATTCGCCCCATTCAACCGATAAACTGTTTTTAAAATGCCCGCCTACACGCGCAGTCATTTCATTAAAACCACGCGTAAAAGTTGCATTACCGTAAATGGTGTAAGGTGTTGTGTGGGTATTTACCGGGTCGTATTTTTCTGTAGCAATATAATCTTGTCCAAATGGGTCTTGCGATAGTTTAAATACATCAATGTAAATGGGTTTTAATAATGCGGTTGTGACGCCAAATGAGTAGTTGTAGTGTAACGATACAGCATTTTTATAATCCCGAGTAGTGATAAATACATTTTGGCCATAACCCGTTCTCAAGAAAAAAGCCATATTGATTCTGCCTGGAGTATATTGCTTAGGATTATCAGATTGACCGTAAACGCGTTCTTCTTTTGGATGGCGAATACGAGCCAATTCAAGGTCAAATCCGTTTTTTAGAAGAGCCGTTTTTTGCCATTGGTATTTAAAATTTAAACCTCCTAAAGTAGCGCTGTTTAAGTTTGCACCATATTGTATACGATTTCTATAAAGCAATGTTGGCTCGGTAATTAAATCGTTTTGCGCCACTGCTGTATAGGCAGTGAACATAAAAACTAAATTACATAATTTGACAACAGCACGCATGCGCATATATTTGAAAATTCAAAAATATAAAAAATATGATTACATCTGAGGTTATTTATTTAGGACAATTGCGCACGCAAGCAATACATAATGCTAGTAAAAATATAATTATCACTGATGCGCCATTAGATAACCACGGTAAAGGGGAGGCGTTTTCGCCAACAGACTTGTTAGCCAGTTCATTAGCTCAGTGCATGATGACGGTTATTGGCATCGAAGCGGAAATACTTGGTATAGATTTAACCGAAACAAGAATTGAAGTAACAAAAAAGATGACAGTAAGTCCAAGGAAATTGGCTAAAATAGATGTAGTATTTTACTTACCTGAACGGGCAAGTATATACAAACCGGAGTTAGAACATGCTGCTTTAAACTGTCCAGTTGCATTATCGCTTAGTCCAGATGTAAAGCAGCATGTTATATTTAACTACGTTTAGTTGAAAAAGCTAACCCAATCAATACTAAATTTTGGGCAAGAACCTTTACAAGATGTCATGCTAATTGAGACTAGGGCAAGACCTGCAATTAAAATTACTTTTTTCATATAAAATATAGAATGCTACAAAGTTATGTAAATATTGCTCAAAATGTGCAAGATTTTAACGTTGAAATGTTAATAGCGTACACTAAATCGTACAACAAAAACCAATTGATAATGTTTTTGAGACAACGCTTTGGTGAATCTTCACCCTTTGTTGCTGAGCAACTAGAGCTATTTGAGAAGGCTAAAAAGAAATTGCCAACGTGGGTAGATGCAGGCTGTTTTTTTACAAAAAAAAGTTTGGAACAATCAAGTTCTTATGCTTTAGCGAAATTTAAAGCATCATTGCTTCATGGAGAGGTATTGGTTGATTTAAGTGCAGGGCTTGGAGTTGATGATGTGGCTTTTTCACTTAATTTTACTAATGTTATTAGTGTTGATGTTGATGAATATTTAAATAATATTGTTAGGCATAATTTTACGAAGTTAAACATTAAAAACGTTACTAGAATTGATGCTACTGCCGAAACTTTTTTGATTGATAATAAACTGAAAGTGGCTGTTTTTTATATTGATGCTGATAGGCGGCCTTCTGGTTCAACTAAAACATTTTCGTTAGCTGATGCTGCTCCAAATGTGTTGAAAATTGTTCCATCGTTAATTAGCCAAGGAAGTGACATATTACTCAAATTATCACCTATGGTTGATATTACTTATCTGTTGAAAACATTCGATTATATCAAAGAAATATTGATTGTTGGGTTGAAAAATGAAGTAAAAGAAGTTTTGTTACTTATGAACAGCCAATCAAGAACAGATATTAGTAAAATTGAAGCAGTTCAAGTTAACGAGCTTGGTGCAGTAGAGTTTAAATTTTCATCAAGCAATAGTAAGCAAACACGAGAAAGTAGCTTAAATAATCAGTTTTTTTACGAGCCTTCAAACATGCTCATAAAAGCAGGATTAAGTGGTGATTATGCGAACCACTGTGGTTTAAAGTTAGTAGCAAAAAACAGTCATTACGCAACAGGTGGTTTTGTTGATGATTATTTTGGTAGATGTTTCAGGATAGTTTATGAGTCTACTTTTAATAAAAGCGGCATTAAACAGTATTTAAAACAATGTAAAATTACAAAAGCCAATATTTCTGCGCGTAATTTTGTTAGTTCTGTAAATGATATCAGAAATACTTTTGCGATTGAAGATGGTGGAGACGATTATTTGTTTTTCACACAAGATGCTACGAAAAGTAAATTGTTTTGGCATTGTAGGAAAACTAATCAGTAGCTCTTTTCACTAACATGTAATTGTCGTTTTCTATTTTTAAGTAACCATACTCATAACAAAACACATAATTTGACCCAACCTTGGTGGTGTAGGTATGTGTATGGTAAGCAAAGTTAAATCCTTTGGCTAGCAGTTTTTGTTGAGAAACCTTTATTTTTCCTACATCTTTTGGTATAAGTACCTCCATTATTTTCCTGTTCTTTTTGATGGCAGCTGTAATCTCTTTTACAAAAAGCGGTTCAATATTTTGTTGGTTATTATAGGTAGTTCTGCATTGGTCATCACAAAATTTTTTGTCCGAACGACCACGCAATTCAGCATTGCAGGTTAGGCAGTTTGTCACTCTCATAGAAATGGGGTTTTAGTTTACACCCGTAAAATTCGGAAATATTAATTAAAAAAACAACGCCCAACTTTTAAGGTTGGGCGTTTGTCTAATTAATTTATTTCAATGGTGGTAGGCATTCGCATTTGCATGCCTTCATATTTTAGTAATTTAGATATTTGATTATACCACTCATAGTGTTCACCAAATTTTTGTTTACCAATATATGCTGATGTTTCTTCGCCAAGACTTTCCATAAATTGTTCAAAGGGCTCTTTTTGTTCTGGGAATTGAGAGAGCCTGTATTCTGTTAGGTTAGCTTTTTTAGCAGCAATTTGAATGGCTTTATTTAATCCGCCAAACTCATCAACTAAGCCTATTCTTTTGGCATCTGTTCCACTCCACACTCTTCCTTGTGCAATACTATCTACCTGATTTGGAGTTAGTTTTCTGCCTTCTGCCACTTTGGTAATAAAGTCATTATAAATTCGGTCGATATATTTTTGGAGTATTGCTTGCTCTGCTGAAGTTAACGGGCGGTTGGCAGTTCCCATATCCGCATACTGACCAAACTTAACTGTTTCAATGTTTACGCCCAATTTTTCTTTGATTAATTTCTGTGCATTTACCAACAATGCAAATACTCCAATACTTCCTGTAATGGTATTTTGCTCTGCCACAATTACATCAGCAGGAGCAGCAATATAGTACCCACCGCTTGCAGCAGTTGCGCCCATTGATACAATTACTGGTTTTACTTTTTTTGTTAAAACAACTTCACGCCACATCACATCACTTGCCATTGCGCTTCCGCCTGGAGAGTTAATACGTAATACCACTGCTTTTATATTACTATCGTTTTTAGCTTTACGCAAGCTTTCAACTATTGTGACTGATCCCATAGTTTGCCCATCTCCTTTGCCACTAACAATATCACCAACACAATAAATTACAGCAATTTTCTCTTTTACGCTGTATGGTGCACCTTTTATGGTGTGTGCTAATTCCGCTGCCGAGACCATTTCTATATCGCTAAATTTATCTACACCAACTTTTTTCATTAAAATATCATGCACTTGGTCCTCAAATAAAACATCTGTAATCATTCCCAAACGTTTGGCATCTTGAGGGCTTTGAATAGACAAATCGTTAATCATTTGTTTTATCTCATAAGAAGTTTTTTTGCGTGACGTTGCAATGTCGTTTACAAAATTATCGTATATGCTACCCAAGTATGCCTCAGTTTGTTCGCGATTGGCGTCACTCATTTTATCGGCAATTAAGGGCTCTCCGGCCGATTTGAATTTACCATGGCGGATAAGTTGTGGTTCAACCCCAAGCTTGTTAAATAAACCTTTTAAGTATGGTGTGCTGCTGCTAAATCCATCCATCAATAATTCGCCCGATGGGTTTAAATAAATATCATCAGCGATACTAGCCAAGTAATAAGAGTGTTCTTCTAAAAGTTCACCGTAGGCTAAAATAAACTTTTTACTCGTCTTAAAATTAATAAGTTCATTACGGATGGCTTCAAGAGTCGCATAATCGTTAGGCGAAACACTTAGGTTTAAATAAATACCTTTAATATTTTCATTTTCTTTTGCACCTTGAATCGCTTTTAAAATATCATTTAATCCAGTCGTCTTATTACTCTCAAAAGTATTAAAGTTAAACTGCTCAAACGGATTTTTACTGGTACGTTCGGCAATGATATAATCTAGTTTTAGCATTAAAATACTATTGGCCACTATGCTTTTGTGTTCATCATCCTGAGCTGATGATATTATGCCGCCAATAATTCCTGCCATAATAAAGAATAATAAAAAAACAGAAATGATAACCCCGAAGACAGAGGCTAACATGAACTTAAAAAATTGTTTCATGTATGTATATGATTTTGATTGTACGAAGATGGTTTAAAGTAAACAAAGTAAGTGCGTTTTTTGACAAGGTATATACTGGCAGAGTTAATAGGCCTTAATTTTGGTTGAGTGGCAGTTTATTTGAATCAAGATAGGTGGTAACGTGTTAAAAACTTAAAATCCATAAATTGTTTTGTTAACCTATTTTCGCAGTATGGAATTTTCAACACTTACCGCCATTTCTCCTGTTGATGGCAGATATCGTAAACAAACCGAGCAATTAGGCTTATATTTCAGTGAGTTTGCACTTATTCAATACCGTGTGTTAGTAGAGATTGAATATTTTATCGCTCTTGCTGAATTACCTTTGGCTCAAATTAATGGAAAAATTAGTGTTGCCGATAAAAAGGCATTGCGTGAAGTTTATGGCAATTTTACAGAGCAAGACGCTCTGCGTGTTAAAGAAATTGAGAAAACCACCAACCATGATGTAAAGGCCGTTGAATACCTTGTTAAGGAAAAAATGCAAGCATTGGGTTTGGATGATATTAGTGAGTTTATTCATTTCGGGTTAACCTCACAAGATATTAATAATACTGCTATTCCTTTAAGTATAATGGATGCTAATGTGCAAACCATGTTGCCAACTTTAGGCGAGGTGGTTAAAAAATTAAAGGGCTTAGCTAAAGATTGGAAAAATATTCCAATGCTTGCCCACACGCACGGGCAACCAGCATCGCCAACCAAATTGGGTAAAGAAATTCTGGTTTTCGTGGAGCGTTTAGAAAAGCAAATCGATCAATTAAAAAGCATTCCATATAGTGCAAAATTTGGTGGTGCAACTGGCAATTTTAATGCACATCACGTGGCCTACGGTAAAATAAATTGGGTAGATTTTAGCAACAGATTTTTGGAGGGCTTGGGGTTAACCCGCAGTCAATATACCACCCAAATAGAACACTACGACAACCTTGCAGCCATGTTTGATGCATACAAGCGTATCAATACTATTTTATTGGATATGAGTCGCGATTTTTGGCAGTACATTTCTATGGAGTATTTTAAGCAACAACTTAAGAAAGGAGAAGTTGGTTCATCGGCCATGCCGCACAAAGTGAATCCAATTGATTTTGAGAATGCGGAAGGTAATTTAGGCATTGCTAATGCTTTGTTGGAGCATTTGTCGGCTAAGCTTCCTGTTTCACGCTTGCAAAGAGATTTAACGGATTCAACCGTTCTACGTAATGTTGGTGTCCCGCTGGCTCATACCTTAATAGCATACAATAGTATTTTAAAAGGATTAGGCAAATTGCTATTAAACGAAAAAGCCTTACATAATCATTTGGAAGAAAATTGGGCTGTTTGTGCTGAGGCTATTCAAACGATACTTAGAAGAGAAGGTTACTCTAAACCATACGAGGCGCTAAAAGATTTAACGCGTACCAACGCTAAAATCAACCAAAAAAGTTTACATGCATTTATTGATAAACTTAAGGTAAATGCCAAAATAAAAACAGAGCTAAAGAAGATTACACCACACAACTACACAGGAGTTTATTAGTAGCTTCGGTACATATATGATAACACAATAACATGAAACTACATTTAAAACGACCGCTTGTGGTGTTTGACTTAGAAACCACGGGTACAAGTGTAAACTCTGACAGAATTGTTGAGTTTAGCTATATAAAAGTAATGCCCGATGGCACCGAGAATGTTAAAACCTTGCGATTTAACCCTGGTATTCCAATTCCGCATGAGGTAAGCTTAATTCATGGTATATTCGATGACGATGTAAAAGACGCTCCACTTTTTAAACAAAAGGCCAAAGAATTAGCTGAAGAGTTTAAAGGATGTGATTTTGCAGGATTTAACTCAAACAAGTTTGATTTTCCGTTAATGGTGGAGGAGTTTTTAAGGGCAGGAGTGGAGTTTGATGTGGAGAGTAGGAAATTTGTTGATGCACAACGTATTTTTCATATGATGGAGCAACGCACGCTAACTGCCGCATATAAGTTTTATTGTAACAAAGAATTAATAAACGCCCATAGTGCCGAGGCTGATACTATAGCTACCCTGGAGGTGTTAAAAGCGCAAATCGAAAGGTATGAAAATTTGGAAAATGATGTTGACTTCTTACACAACTTTACCAAACAAGATAAAAATGTAGATTTAGCAGGACGTATTATTTATAATAATGAGGGCATTCCTGTATTTAATTTTGGTAAGCATAAAGGCAAACCTGTTCAAGAAGTGTTTAAAACTGATTTTGGTTATTATGATTGGATGATGAATGGAGATTTTGCAGAAGATACTAAACGTAGAATTACCCAAATAAAGCTGCAAGGATTTAAAAGGTAATATTAAAAAAAAGGCTTCAATTAAATATTGAAGCCTTTTTCATGTAATCATTATAATTGCTTACTCAACAATAAATCGTGTTTTAGTTAATTGCTTGTTATCTGTTTTAGCAACTAAGAAATAAATACCATTAGATAAAGTAGACACATTGATGCGGCTTCCATTTTCAGTAATATCTGTTGTGCCTCTTAATACTTCGCTTCCGAATACGTCAACAATACTGTAAGTTAATACGGACCCTTCCAGCTTCTCGATGTTTAATATGTTTTTAGTAGGAACTGGGAATACATTTGCAGTTGTTGTAACATCCTCTATTGCGTTTGTTACATTACCTTTTGTATCTGTAGTAATAGAGGCAATGTTAGAATAAGAATGTTTGCCATCAAAATCAATTTGTTTTATACGATAATAATTTGTGGCGAATGCTTCTGGCTTAATATCATTAAATGTGTAATTGTTTCTAATATTAGAGTTACCTAC
>JBFYQC010000129.1:0-49914 GCA_041302975.1 Bacteroidota bacterium | reverse complement strand
TATCAAACCAATCAACCAATCAACTTATTCAACTAATAACAATCTCTTCCGCAGAGCAACTAAAGAATTTGTCATTCCAATTGAAAACAGAAGTAGAAAATTTATTTTGTGTTTTGGGTTGTGAATTAAATGGCAAACCTATGTTAAGTGTAATTATCAGCGATAATTTAGTGGCCGATAAAAAATTACATGCAGGTAATATTGTTAAAGATTTGGCCAAGGAAATTCAAGGTGGCGGTGGCGGACAGCCATTTTATGCCACAGCCGGAGGTAACAACTTAAATGGTTTACAAGCTGCTTTAGAAAAAGCCAAAACCATTATTTAATCCATATAAAAATTTGTAACAGGCTGTTTCATTTTATTTAAAAATGAAACAGCTTTTGTTTTAATACCTAAATTTGAATCATGACATTAGAGGAACAATTTGAAGAAGCATCAAAACGCGTACATACCTTATCGCAACGCCCAAGTAATGATATTTTATTAGACTTGTATTCGTACCACAAACAAGCATCAGTTGGCGATGTACACGGAGAAAAACCGGGCATGTTCGATTTTATCAATGCCGCCAAATACAATGCATGGTCAACTAAAAAAAGTTTAACCCGCGAGCAAGCCATGCAACATTATGTTGATTTGGTGAACAGTTTATTTAAATAAAACTTATCGTTATGCATAAAAATAACATTTGGATGATTACCATTTTGGTAGCTGTTTTAGCGGCTTGTGGCGGTACTAAACCTAAACCATCAACCCAAATAAACACAACAGACAGGAACACCCGTTTATTGGAAAAAGGCGTGAGTTTTTTTGCTTACGGCCAAGAACCATTTTGGAATTTAGAAGTGTATGATGGCAAAGAAGTGAGGTTTGAAGGAATGAACAAGCAACTGTTTGTGTTACCAACGGAGAGCATCTTCCCAACCGATAGCCAAACTTATCTTTTAACTTACAATACACCAAACGGTAAGTTTAATTTAATGGTTTTACATCAACCCTGCACCGATGTCATGAGTGGAGAAAAACATTCCATAAAAGTAGCGGCTTTGTACGGAAGCGATACTTTGCATGGTTGTGGTATGAATATTTACGACAAACGCATCAATGGTAAATGGATCATCACAAAAGTTAACAACAAAAATGTACCTCCGCATTTGGGTTCAAACAATATTCCGCAGTTAGAAATTAATGGGGAGTTAAACACCATATCAGGCAACACAGGTTGCAACCGTTTTAGTGGAAAGTTTGTTTTAAGAGGCTACAAAGTACATATGGGAAATTTAGCCACCACCAAAATGGCTTGTACCAATGCCATGGAACAGGCATTTTTAGCTGTGTTTAACAATGTTGATACGTACCAAATAAACAACAATACTTTATTGCTCACCAATAAGGAAGGCGTTACTTGCGAATTCACCAAAACCAAATAAAACGCAGTAAACCAGCAAATTACTACTTAAACAAGGCTTGATTATTTTGGCGGCTTAAACCAAAATTTATACTTAATTTCGCACCATATTCAGATTTTAGCATACATGAGCATTGATTACGATAAATACGAAGCAGTTATAGGATTAGAGGTGCATGCCCAAATGCTTACCAAAAGTAAAGCATTTTGCAGCGATGCCGTTGAGTATGGAGCTTCACCCAACACATTAATTAGTCCGATAAGTTTAGGTCACCCGGGCACCTTGCCAGTACACAATAAAGAAGCGGTAAAAAATGCCGTAAAGTTAGGCGTGGCTTGCGGTTGCGATATTGCCGAGCACAATTACTATGCGCGTAAAAATTACTTTTATGCCGATTTACCTAAAGGTTATCAAATATCTCAACACAATACGCCTATTTGCGAAAACGGACATATTGATATTAAACTAAAAGATGGTAGCGAAAAGCGTGTGGAGCTAATTCGTATTCACATGGAAGAGGATACTGGAAAAAGTATGCACGACCAAGATGTGTTTGATACCTTGATTGACTACAACCGTGCAGGAACAGCACTGGTAGAAATGGTATCGCACCCCGATATGCGAACAGGCGAAGAAGCTTATCAGTTTTTAACTGAGGTACGTAAGTTGGTGCGCTACTTAGGTATTTGTGATGGTAACATGGAAGAAGGCAGTATGCGTTGCGATGCGAATGTATCAGTACGCTTACGCGGTGCTCAAGAATTTGGTGTAAAGGTTGAAGTTAAAAACATGAACTCGATTCGTAACGTGCAACGTGCAATCGACCATGAGATAAAACGCCAAATTGAAGCCATAGAAAATGGAGAAAAAATATACCAAGAAACCCGCACTTTCGAAGCGACAAAAGGTATAACCATAGTAATGCGTACCAAAGAAGGTGCAAGCGATTACCGTTATTTCCCGGAGCCTGATTTGCCACCATTGCACATCACCCAACATTTTATTGATGAGGTAAAACACTTGATGCCACAGTTGCCCAAAGCATTGTTTGCTAAGTTTACCAACGAGTATGGTTTGAGTGAGTATGATGCAGGAGTATTAACCGAAAGCAGAGAAGTGGCCGAGTATTTTGAAGCCGTGTTACAACATACCAATAACACCAAAGCTGCAGCCAATTGGGTAATGGTTCAAGTAAAAGGTTACTTAAACGAAAACGCAATTGACATCAATGATTTTGTTTTAAAACCGGAACAAATTGCCGAAATCATTTTGTTAATTGATGATGGTAAAATAAGTAACTCGGTGGCTACCCAAAAAGTATTTGGCGAGTTAATCAATCAACCCGAAAAAACTGCTTTACAAATTGCAGAAGCATTAAACTTGTTGCAAGAAAGTAACAGTGATGAATTGCAACAATGGATAGATGCCGCTATTGCTAAATTTCCTGAAAAAGTTACCGAATACAAAGGTGGTAAAGTAAGTTTAGTTGGTTTATTTATGGGTGAGGTAATGAAATTAAGTAAAGGCAAAGCCGACCCTAAAGTAGCCAGCCAAATGGTTAAAGACACATTGGATAAAGCATAATTACGCGTTTAAAAATTGGTTCGGGTTGATTCATCAATTGGTTCGAACTTTAATACACTTACACATGAAAAATTTTTTTGTAGCAGCCCTCTTATTACTAACCATAGCCTGCGCTAAACCCGAAGAGAAAAAAGGGTTTGTAGTAAAAGGAACAATAACCAACCTAACAGCAACACAACTAACCATACAAGAGTTAACACCAAAAGGTTTGGTTTTTATTGATTCAGCAACCGTTGCACCCGATGGCTCGTTTGAGTTTAATGGCAACATCAGTGAACGTACTTTTTGTGTGATACAAATGAACAACAGTGCAGCCGTTTTGGTGGTTGATTCGATGGCCGAAATTGTAATGACCATTGATGCAAACAAGCCTGAAGAGTTTACCATAAAAGGCAGTGGTGAAACGGAGAAATTAAAACAACTGCTTAAAGTAAACAACAAGTACATGCAATTGGTACAAGCCATTGAAGGCAAGTATGCACAATATGGAGATAACATTCCACCGGTGGCTGTGCAAGAACAAATACGTGGCGAATACGACAGCATTATGAAAGCACGTGAATTAGAAATGCAACAAACCGCTATGCAATTGGAAAACTCTTTGGTGCCATATTTTGCCACCAATTATTTAATGCCGCAAGCCAACTTCGATTTTTTAAAACAAGTTGATGCAAAATATTATGCCGAGTTTTCAAAAAGTAAATATGCGCAAGAATTACACAAACGTATTGAAGTACTAGGTAAAACAGCTATTGGCAGTTTAGCACCTGATGTTGTGTTGCAAGATCCGTTTGGCAAAACAATTTCATTATCAAGCTTGCGTGGCAAAACAGTTCTGGTTGATTTTTGGGCCAGTTGGTGCCGCCCTTGCCGCGAGGAGAGTCCAAACTTGGTGAACGCTTATAACAAATACAAAACACGTGGATTTGAAATTTTCAGCGTATCGTTGGATGACAACAGAGACGCCTGGCAAAAAGCCATCAACGATGATAAATTATTGTGGACACATGTAAGTGATTTGATGAAATGGAATTCGTCTGTGGTAAATTTATATAATATCGAATCAATACCATTTACGGTTTTGATTGATGCAGATGGAAAAATTATAGCGAAAAATTTACGAGGTAAAGCATTAGACGAAAAACTTGCGGAGATCTTAAGATGATCAACCTTGTAAACAGCTTAAATGCTTACAGATTTTTATCCAATATGCCCTTTTTATCAAGCAGTTTTTTTTAGCATAAAATCAAGGTTGGCAAATTTAACAAGCCTATTGATTTAACCAAACATGAATAATTGGGTTAACTTATGTTCGCTTAACTTGGCTTTAGATTAGTAAATATTATCATTTCACAAACCAAGATTTATATCATACCAAACAATATAAAACACAAGGGTGCTTAACATTAACTTAACTTTTGCGTAATATTGAAATTATAAGATACCACGAATGTTACAGAAAAATTTAGATATGGAAAACGTGCATAAAATTTTAGTGGTTGATGATGAAAACGACATATTAGAGTTTATTCAATACAACCTGAAAAAAGAAGGGTATGATGTACATTTAGCGCACAACGGACAAGAAGCCATTTCTGTAGGTAAAAAAATAAAACCTGACCTTATTTTGTTGGATGTTATGATGCCAGTAATGGATGGCATTGAAGCTTGTAAACAAATTAAAGCAGACCGTGATTTTGATAAAACATTTGTTGTGTTTTTAACAGCCAGAGCTGAGGAATACAGTGAAATTGCAGGATTTAATGCAGGTGCTGATGATTATATTTCAAAGCCAATAAAACCGAGAGTTTTATTAAGTAGAATTAGTGCTATATTAAGACGTAAAAGCAAAGAAGTTGTTGAACAAAAAATAACTGCAGGAGATATTGTTATAGACAGAGAAACTTTTTTGGTATACAAAGGTGATGAGAAAATACAATTAGCACGAAAAGAATTTGAGCTATTGTTTTTGTTGGCAAGTAAGCCCGGAAAAGTGTTTACCCGTGAATATATTTTAGAAAAAGTATGGGGAGATGAAGTACTGGTAGTTGATAGAACAATAGATGTGCATATTCGTAAACTTCGTGAAAAAATTGGTGATGATTATATTGGCACAGTTAAAGGTGTTGGATATAAGTTTGAATTATGATTAGAAACCCAAAACCTCTTTATATAACCATTTTTATTGCAGCTGTGCTATCAGTATTGGTCGCGCTATCTAACTACTTAATTAACGAAGACGTACATCAGATATTTACTATTCTAATTCTTACTTTTGTATCCAGTTTCTTGTTATTCTTTTACAGTATAGAATATTTCATTTACCGTAAAATTAAACTAATCTACAAAACTATTCATAGTTTAAAAACTCAGAAATATGATGCGCAGCTAAGCAAATACAGCTTACTAAATGATCCCATTTCTAAAATGAATAAAGAAGTAATAAGTTGGGCGCGCGATCAAAAACAACAAATGGAAGAGCTTAAACGTTTAGCTGATTTCCGCAAAGAATTTTTAGGTAATGTAAGTCATGAATTAAAAACTCCCATTTTTAACATACAAGGTTATATACATACCTTGATTGATGGCGCAATTGACGATCCAGAGGTAAACATTCGATTCTTAAAAAAAGCAGCCAAAAGTGCAGATAGATTAAGCGATTTGGTAGCAGATTTATTGGCCATTTCCCAATTAGAAAGTGGAGAATTAGTTATGGAAATGGAGCGTTTTGATATAAACGCTCTGGTTAAAGATGTTTATGAGCAATTAGAAGTAAGGGCTAAAGAGCGAGGTATTAGCTTAATTATAAAAGAAGGTTGTAATAAACCATTTTGGATTTTTGGAGACAGATATCGAATTCGGCAAGTTGTATTAAATCTTGTAAACAACTCTATTAAATATGGCAAAGAGTTGGGCACTACCACTGCCGCCTATTACGATATGGATGAAAACACCTTAATTGAAATTGGAGATAACGGAGAAGGAATTTCGCAAGAACACCTACCACGAATTTTCGAACGCTTTTATCGCGTAGATAAAAGCAGAGCCAGGGAAAGTGGTGCTGGAGGTACCGGACTTGGTCTTGCTATTGTAAAACACATCATTGAAGCTCATCATCAAGCAATTAATGTTCGTAGTACAATTGGCCAAGGCACAACATTCGGATTTACACTAAAAAAAGGAACAGGTAACTAATAGTTATTCTTAATGTTCAGGATTCCTGCTGTTTATTTAACAATTCGTTCACTTGTTACTTTAGATTAAAACCTTATTTTTGTATCATTAAATTATAATTATGAAAAAACTATTACTCGCGATTATGATGGTTGGTGTTCTTTATGTAAACGCTCAAAACGTTTTCAATGAAGATTTCAACTACACAGCCTCTCAAGCCTTAACAGCCAATAATTGGACACAAATCGGTACAGTTGTTACAAATCCGATATCTGTTGTTAGCCCGGGCCTAACTTACACTGGATTTACAAACTCAGGTATTGGAAATGCTGCAGCATTAACCACAACTGGGCAAGATATTTACCGCGATTTACAATCAGGCATTTCTTCAGGTGATGTGTATTTATCTTTCATGCTCAATGTGTCAGCTGCCCAAGCAAACGGTGATTACTTCATGGCAATGGTACCTGCTGGAAGCACAAGTAGTTTTTTTTCGAGACTTTTCGCAAAATCGTCCTCAACTGGATATGTTCTTGGAGTTTCGAAATGGACTGAAACCGCTATTTACGGAACTTCTGTTTTAAATTTTAACACAACATATTTCGTTGTTGTTAAGTATTCTTTCTCAGCAACAACAACAACAGATGACCAAGCAAGTGTATATGTGCTTTCAAGTGGTATTCCAATAACCGAGCCTTCTTCTACCTATGTAGGACCGACAGCAGGAACAGCAACCGACCAAGCTAATTTCAGTAGATTGGCATTAAGACAAGGTACAGCATCAAATGCTGCAACTTTAGTAATCGATGGTATTAGAGTAAGTACTAATTGGGCTACAACATCACTTCCAGTTCAATTCAAATCATTCACTGCAACTAAAGGTAATGATGTAGTTAACTTAAAATGGGCTACAGCAAGTGAAAGTAACAACAAAGGTTTTGAAATTCAACGCAGCATTAATGGAGCTAAATATCAAACAGTAGGTTTTGTTAATGGCAGTGGCAATAGCAATGTGGTTAAAGCATACAGTTTTGCTGATTCTCATGAAACCTCAGGGAACATATGCTATCGCTTAAAACAAATAGATTTTAATGGTACAACCGAGTTTTCTAAAGTGGCTTGCGTGAATGTTGAGTTAGACAAAAGCACTGCCGTATTTACGACCCCAAATCCATTTAATGGAAGTTTACACATTAAATACAACAGTGTTACAGAAGGTATGGCTCACATTCAAATTATAGATATGTTGGGTAAATCACATCAAAACACGAACATGATTGTAAACAAAGGTGAAAACACATTAACATTAGACACTGATGCTTTGCCAGTTGGCATATACTTCATTCGTGTGAACATTGGGAACGAAGTAACCACACAACGTATTGTTAAAAGATAATATTTATTACATGCAATCAAAATCCCGTAACCAAAAGTTGCGGGATTTTTTTTTATTCTACGCTAATAATAACCTAAATAAATTGCCTGTAATACTTAAAATCAACAACTATTAAACGCCAAAACTACTAACAGAACATATTCACTTATAAGGGTTATATTTGACAACATATGCCAAAGTTTTTATTCTATCTTCTTATGCCCTTTTCTTGCTTGTATGGCTTAATTATTTCATTTAGAAAATGGCTTTACAAATCGGGGTTATATACACGTAGCAAATTCGATTTTCCTATTATTTGTGTAGGAAACCTTACCGCAGGAGGCACTGGCAAAACGCCACATATAGAGTGGTTGATTAAAAACTTAAATGGGCATTATCAAGTGGCAGTATTAAGCAGAGGATACAAACGCCAAACAATAGGCTATGTATTATCAACCCCTATTAGTACACCCGAACAAATTGGTGACGAACCTTATCAAATAAAACAAAAGTTTTTACAAGTACCTGTTGCAGTAAGTGAGAACCGCGTGCTGGGTATCCCTACTTTATTGGGCGATGAACCAAATACTGAAGTGGTTTTAATGGATGATGGGTTTCAGCATTTAAGTATAAAGGCTGGATTTAACATAGTATTGTGCGATTATAACCGTCCTTATTACAACGATTTTTTATTACCAGCCGGATTACTGCGCGAAAGTAAAACAGGGGCCAATAGAGCTGATGTAATTATTGTTACCAAATGCCCAGCTAATTTAAGTATTGCAGAAAAAACCAACATCATACAACTCCTTAAATTACAACCACACCAAACTGTTTTTTTTAGTAGCATACAATACAAAAATCTTATTGCCGTTACTGATGCAGCTAAACTACAAGGTATACCACACCCAAATCAACCTACAGTGGCACTTGCAGGCATAGCAAAATCAAATTTATTTGTTAATCAAGTAAAAAGCATGCAAAAACAGGTTATTCCCTTGGTATTTAGCGATCATCAAAACTATTCAGACGATCGTATACAACAACTTGCAGCAACTGCTGCAACGCATACTGACAGTATTATTATTACAACAGAGAAGGATGCAGTTAAATTAAAAAGTTCGAGTATACTGCCTCATATCAATCATTTATCCATCTGGTACATGCCTATTGGTATTAACATTTTATTTGATGAAGAAAAAGCATTATTGCAACAAATAAACGCATACATAAGAACCGAATTAGAAAACGCACAACATGAAAATGATTAAACTATTTTGGATTTTATTGTTGTTGGTAATTGCCAAATCACAAACCTTGTTAGCACAAGAAAGCCTGCACATGGAGTTGCTCAGTCACTACAACGATACCAACTTAACTAAACTAGGCGAGTTGCAAATATGGAATGATGTAATGGGTTGGAAAGACACTGTTAAAAACCGGGAATACATGATTGCAGGAACCACTGACAGCATTTACTTTTTTGATGTTACAAATCCTTATGAAATAAAATTATGTGCTAAGTTTTTTGGTACAAACACGGGTTGTGTTAACCGCGATTATTATCCATATCACCATTATTTGTATGCAACGAGCGACCAATGCACAAACTTGGGAAACCTACAGATTTTTAACATGCAATACCTCCCCGACTCGGTAGTAAAAGTATATGAGAGTGACAGTATTGGTGCTTTAACGCACACTATCTTTATCGAAGAAAAATCGCAGCGCATGTACATGAATTTAAACAAGCGAAAAAATCCTCAAACAGGACAAATTGAAGTTTTTCCGATGGATATTATCTCGCTTGCAAACCCAGAAGTACCCGTAAAAATTGGAGCACTGGAATATCCTGCCCCATACACGGGCACGCGCGTTCACGAGAGTTATGTGCGAAACGACACGGCTTATTGCAGCAGTGAAAATGCCGGATTATTTATTTTTGATGTAAGGGATGCATCAACCCCTGTATTATTAAGTGCAATTACCCCACCCTACCCTGCTAATGCATACAACCATAGTGGTTGGCTGGATAGCAGTGGAAAGTTTATTTTATTTTGTGATGAAACACCAGAAGGTGTGGGGATGAAGATTTATGATTTAACCGAATTAAATAATCCTCGTATTGTTGGCAACCCATTTAAAGAAGTAGGCTCGCCACACAATGCATATTGGAAAGGACGATATGCATACACAAGCATGTATTATGGTGGTGTGCAGGTTTACGATTTATTAGACAAAGCTAATCCTAAAATTACAGCCTACTACGATACCTACCCGCAAACATACAGCAGCGGTTACAGGGGATGCTGGGGCGTTTGGCCTTTCTTACCATCAGGCATCATATTAGCTAGTGATATGACCAATGGGTTATTTGTTTTGCGTACTACAGAACGCTTGGCTGTTAACCAATATGCTAAAACAGTTGTAAATATGAATATTCACCCGAATCCGTTTAATCAGGATATTAATTTTACGCTGAGTGTAAACAAGCCTCAAACTACAAATTTGGAGGTTTACAATTTGCAGGGTAAACTTGTAGCTGTAAAAAAAATAGATTTGAATGCCGGAGCCAACAAAATAAATACAGTATTGGATTTGTCACCAGGTTTGTTTCTTTTAAAATTAACAACAGATGAGCACTTGTATAAGGCTCAACTACTAAAACAATAACGTGAAGCAGAACGCTAATTTATTTTATATACTTTTTTGTATTGTAAGTTTATCAAGTGCCAATAATTTATGGGCACAAGACAGTATTAGGAAACATCCATTAACCTACATTAGTGCTGGAGGAGTTGATAGAAATACAGAACAACAAATATTGGATACCAACATGAATGAAACAGAGATTTTTCATCCCATGTATAAAAAAAATGTGTTATTTCAAGATTTAGGAAATATTGGAACGGCAGGACGAAGCGCTATTTTTTCAGTAAATCAACCTGTTGGATTTAATGGTGTCTTTAACCCATATAGCAACTATTTTTTCACACCTCAAAATGCTCGGTTTTACAATACTACTAAACCCTTTACTGAGTTGTTTTATACCCAAGGGTCGCAAGAATTATTGTTTTTAAAAGCCACTCATACGCAAAATATTTTACCCCGTTGGAATATTGGTGTCGATTTTCAACGTATATCATCTGAAGGTTTTTTATTAAGACAAAAAACCAGTCACTACAACACACAAGTAACAACTAATTATCATTCAAAAAATAAAAGGTATTATTTATTGGCAGCATTTACTTGGAACAAAGGTACACTGCAAGAAAATGGTGGTATAATAAGCGACTCCTCATTTGAAGCATTGAGTGGAAGCAATAAGACGGTAAATGTAAATTTAAACTTCAGTCAAAACCAGTACCGTAACCGCAGCGCTTGGATTAAACAATACTTAAGATTTGGCGCATCAAATTCGGTTATACAAGGTGATGATACTTTGTATGGATTTGAGCCTAAATCACAAATAAGTCATACCATTAAAGCAGAGGAAATTTCGCATATTTTCATCAATTCAGGAGACAGTAACTTGACCCTTTTACCAAATCAATTTTATTCTACCACTCCTAACCAAACATACGATTCGTTGTACAATGGTTTGCTAGAAAATAAGATTAATTACAGTTGGTTAAATACACCAAGCAAACTAGGCAGTACTTTTTTAAATGTTGGGATATCGCATCAAGCGGCAGTGGTATCCCAATCAACATACACCCGTAACCACCAAAACCTGATTGCTGAAGCTCAATTTGAAAAAAGAAACAAGGGTTACAATACCCTTAGTTTTTTTGCTGATGCAAATGTGGTTTTATGGGGATTCAACCAAAATAACCATTTAATAAAAGCCGGTTTAAGTTACAATACCAAACAAGTTGAGTTATCAGCAATTGCTGCGCAACAACAATATACACCAGATTATGCAATGTTAAAATTTGCATCAAATCAATTTGCTTGGGATAACAACTTTAATATTTCGGGGAGTTTTAGTCAGCATGTGGTTTTAAAAACAAATCCTTTTAAAAATAATTTTACTATAAGTTTTAACCACTATTTAATTAGCAAGCATACTTACCTTAATCAAAACTTATTGCCCGAGCAAGCAGGTGGTGATGCAAGTATCATACATGTGCAGTTAGACAAAACATTTAATGCTTGGAAGTTTTTCTTTAAACACACTTTACATTACCAACAAAGTAATGCCAAATATATTCCGGTACCTGAGTTTGGAGGTGTATTAAGGTATTATTTAGAAAGTAATTTTTACACAAGCAAAATACAGCTCGGTGTTAATGTATTTTATAATACCCCTTATTATGGCATGGGATGGAGTCCATCAACAAGGATGTTTTACTTACAACAAGAAAGTAAAATTGGCAACTATCCTTTAGTTAATCCCTTTGTAAGCATGCAAATAAAACGAGCCGTATTAATTGCAGTTTATGAACATGTAAATCAAAATTTGATAAATAAAGGATTTTACAATACTCCACATTACCCTATTTCGTTACAAAGCCTAAGAATTGGTGTGCGTTGGCGTTTGTATAATTAATTCGATTAATATTATTTATTGAATTTACTTTACAACAAACAACCATATAAATGCATAAACTATACTGTTTGATTATCGGTTTTATATTGATAAACCCAAGCATTGTCTATTCTCAATGCCAAGTTCCTTCCACAGATTTCTCATCATGTAACTACACACCTATAGGGCATAGAGGCTATTCATCTGTATACCCAGAAAATACTTTACTGGCGTTAGAAGAACTTTTTAAAAGAGGAGTAAAATATACCGAAGTAGACGTTTCACTAACAAGTGATAATGTGTATGTATTATTTCATGACGCCCCATCTATTTACAGAACAAGTAATGGTACTGGTAACATAAGAGAGAAAACCTTAGCAGAACTAAAGCAATTAGATTACGGTTCATGGAAAGGAGAGCAATTTAAAGGCTTAAAAATACCCACTTTAATTGAAGCCCTACAATTAGCAGAAAAGTATAATGCATACTTATATTTAGACACTAAAAACTACAACTTACAATCATTAAAATCAACACTTGAAGAATCTGGAGTGGCGCCAAACAGGATGATGCCATCATTAACTACGCTAGCCCAAGCAGCATTGTTTAGATCGTTATTGCCTAATACTCCTTGGGTTTGGTTTGGAGGTGGTGATTATCCCTCAGATATAAACGATGATTTTTTCTATAATCATTCAGTTGAGTTAGGTTGCTATGCTTTTGAAGTCAGTTCATCTAATGTTGGTGATAGTTTATGGAATACTTTTAAAACTAAAGTAAAAAATGCGGGAGGTAAGATTTGGGCATTTACCGAGAACGACAATTCACGCATACAAGAACTAATTAACTTGGGCGTTGATGGTATTGAAAGTGACAGAGCTTGGGAATCGGGATTATTAGCATGCAACAACATTACAGGAAACCCTTATGATAATTTAACAACCGGAAACTGGATTTTTAATGGTAATCTAAATGCAATAAATGTTGGTTCACAATTACGTTTACTGAAAACAACAAATGTACCAGTTAATGAACAGGTAGAATTTGCTTCATGTAATATACTTGGCGTTCCGTTTATTGAAGGACAAAATAAAATCGTTGCCAAAATTCCAGCTTACAATGCGAGTAACGGCATTATGGTATACAACAACTCAAGAGATGAGAACTTTGGAATACTAGACAACACATATACGCTAGTAATGGATATTTTGTTACCGCAAGCATCGGCAGGAAAATGGATATCACTATTACAAACCAGTACAATAAATGCAAATGATGGTGATTTTTTTATTAACCCTGCAGGAGGAATAGGTATTGGCAATTCTTATCACGGTATTATTACGCCAAATGTTTGGAATCGAATTGCAATAGTATATGATGGTCCGAATAACTTGATAAAAAAATACATCAATGGAGTTTATGTTGGCGAAAACATGCTAACCACTGGAACCACACGTTGGGCTATTTGGAATTCATCAAGATCAGGCGATGACCAAGGATTTTTGATATTTGCAGATGATGATGGGGAAACAGCTGAACTATACATAAGTGCATTACAACTTCGTAATTATGTTACCGATAGTATATCAATTGTAAATTTGGGTGGAGTAAAATCAACTGGTATAAAAATGAATAATGCTGATTGCTGGAATGCCAAATTAGACATTGCTTACAACGATAGTACTTTGCTAGATTATGAACGCAAAACATATTACTTTGTTGTGCCAAGCAACTTAGTTTTAGATAGTGCCTTCCTTACATTTAGTTTGTTCGACAATGCCAGAACAACCATAACATCGCCCAAAAAAATCAATATAACTCAACCCTTCACTTGGCAAGTAATCTCTGAAGATAGTAGTAACATAATTACATGGAAAGCTTGCGTAAGAAAAGAATATTTAGGAAGTGGGAAAAATGAAGAGTCAATCACAGAAGCGAAAGTGACTGTATACCCTAATCCTGCATCAACCGAAATTCACATTAAGAATTTAAAAAACCGCAATTCATCATACCAAATAGTAGATATTTTAGGAAAAATAGTACAACACGGAACACTTAACTTGCACGAGGATGTTGTGAATACTTCAACAATTAAACAAGGCATTTACTTTTTGATTGTAAAACAAGGTGTATTAACTCAGCCCATTAAATTATATATTAATAATTAGTAAAATGGCCCGTTACTATCAACTTAAAACCAAGTGTTGCATTATACGTTTAAGTGCTTCTGTTACTTCGTAGCTATTGTTTTTTACACAATAATAAATCATACCAATTCTAATGCAGTTAATATCTCAAATGTAAGGTTTTGGAACACTATTCATGGATTACAAAACAGGGTAATTAATTGTATTGTAAAAGACCCAAATGGATATATTTGGTTAGGTACACAAAATGGATTGATTCGTTTTGACGGTAGAACATTTTTAAGATACAGTCAAATCGAAGCTAATAATCTACTTGATAACGAGCCTATAAATAGTTTATCAATTTTAAACAACACTGAATTATGGGTTGGATCCGACAAAGGACTTTATAAAATAAACATAGATACCTACGCATCAGAGGATATTTGTTTGCCCCAACTAGCTCTAAAATGTAAGGGCAAAACCGAAATTAGAGTAATATATACTGGCAGCTCTAATGTTACTTTTATTGGTGGCGATAAAGGAGTTAGCTGGATTATGCAAAGAGGTCAAATCAAACAAATCACGAATCCATATTCTAATGACTCTTGCTTTGAAGATATTACTTCTGCTGTTGAAGACAGACATAAAAATATTTGGTTTACAACTGCACGTAAGCAGCTTTATGTTTTAAACCTCAAAACACAAAAAATCACACATCAAAAAACATTTACTAGAGATATATACTATGTAAACTTCTCTCCTGAAACAGGAATAGTTATTAGTAGCATTGGCGGTATTTATAAAGTTGATACAGCAATAAGCAACTTTCCTAACCAAACTAATTTACTTTACCCTAAAGCTAATATTATAAAATTTGAAGGTGCCGGTAAACATTGGGTAACATTGTATGATCAACAATTAGTTTATTACAACAATAAATCTGTTCAAGATGTAACATCAATTTTTAATATAATGGCCGAACCTAATTATAGCATTAAGTGTATTTATAAGCACAATAATGATGTTTGGATAGGCACAAATTTCGGTTTGTTAAAGTTTACTCCGTCTGAACAGAATATACAACATCTTTTTAGAAATACATTGTTTAAAAATGATAGAAAAAACCATAGCGTAAGAGGGATTTGTGAACTTCCTGACAACTCAATATTGATGGCTACGTATGAAGGTATATTTAAATCAGCACTACCATACACAAATTATGAGCTAATTATTCCCGAGAAAAAATTTGGATTTGTGCCATATGCACTGGCATCTGAAAAATCAACGCTTTGGATTGCCAGCGAAGGTTCAGGACTAATTAAATACGACCTAAACACAAAAAAAGCTAGTCAGTTAAATAACCTTTCATTAGGCATCAAGCCGAGATTCTTACTTTGTATATACAATGACATAAACCAAAACAGACTGTTACTAGGATCATATGCTGGCTTAATTATTTTTGACAAACGTAATGAGACATTTACTAAGAAGCCAATCAATGTGGGTGAAATAAACATTGATCATGCAATGATTTACCAGATTAATTTTATAGATAGTATATACTGGATATGCACAAGCAAAGGGGTTATAAAATGTGACGCAAATCTTAATCCATTGCCTATTTCAAAACAACTAACACTGCTAAACAATGTTCCTGTTACATCTCTCTTAAAAGATAAAGCAAGAAATATTTTATGGGTAGGTAGCCTCGGTAAAGGACTATACTCAATAAACTTAAAAACAAATAATATTGATGTTTATAATTTTAAAATGGGATTTGCTAATGATTTTATTGCAGGTATGGAGCAAACAGACCCTAACACAATATGGGCAACAACCTATAATGGAGTTTGTAAAATAAATGCTAGCACTAAAACTTTTGTTAATTTATATTCGGAGCACGGATTAAGCCATAACGAATTTAACCACAATGCAACATTTGTAACCAGAAATGGAACACTATTGATGGGTGGATTAAACGGGTATAATATCATTAGAAAAAACATCGATATAAAAAATATACCATCAACTAATAAAATATTTATCTCTAAGATTTACCAATTAAATGGTCATGATGAAATTACATTGAATAACTGTCCAGAGAATTATACCATTAACTTACCAACCAACAATAAAATATTAGAAATAGAATTCGGACTTGATGATTACAGCCAACCAGAGAACAATGCATTTTCATATATGTTGGAGGGAGTTGATAATGATTGGATTTATATCGGTAATAGGAACTTTATAAGGTATACAGACATAAAACCTGGCAGCTACAAACTCATGATTAAAGCATCAGGGACAAGTGGTAAATTAATTACGAAATTATTTACACTTAATATAAATGCTGATGGATACCTATACAAAAAGTGGTGGTTTATCTTACTAGTTTTTATCAGTGTACTGATAACCGTAGTCATATTTTTCCGTTTAAAACTAACACGTTTAAACAACTTAGCAGATTTAAGATTACAAATATCAAGCGATTTACATGATGAAGTAGGAAGTATTTTAACTGCGGTAGGAATGCAGGCTGAAATGTTAAAATCAGGCAATAACCAACAAAATATGGTTGCATTAAATAAAATAGCAGAAACAAGCCGCACGGCTGTATCTAACATGAGAGACGTAGTGTGGAGTATTGATGCTAGAAACGATAAGTGTAGTGATTTGATTGACAGAATGCATGAATATATCGCTTTAATTTTTGATGGTGAAAGTATACAACATACATTTAGTAAATATATTGACTATCCTAATCATCAGATTGAATTAGTTATTAGACAAAATACTTACTTAATATTTAAAGAGGCATTAAACAATATTGTAAAACATTCAAATGCAACTAATGTTCTAATCAACTTTACTTATAACAATAAAGTACTTCATTTAATTATTGAAAACAATGGAACACCCAAGGGCTCTGTAAATAAAATGGGTATGGGCATTAGAAATATGGAAATGCGTGCTACAAAAATGAAGGCTGAAATTTCCATCGAGCCTAAAAACAGCTACAAAATTGAGTTAATAAAACGATTTTAACGGTACATGATTATGTATCAATAAAGTCGATACTTATAGCCATATTTGAGAATTCTTTATGATTTCTATTTTACTAATTGAAGACGATTTTAATATTCAGGAAGCGCTCAGAGAATATTTAGGAAATCAACAGGATTTTGAACTTGTTGGGGCGTTTTCTAATGCTGAAAGTTTCAGGATTTCAACTTGGACCAAAAGTCCAAATGTTGTTTTGTTGGACATTAATCTTCCTGGTATTTCAGGTATTGAACTCATTCCAGAGCTAAAAACAAGGTTTTCGAATGCTGCTATTTTAATGTTGAGCGTTAACTACGACAATGATAGTGTGTTTAAATCGTTACAAGCCGGAGCAGATGGATATTTAAGTAAAGAAACGCCTTTAACAAAAATCAAAGATGCCATTATAGATATTAATAGTGGTGGTTCGCCAATAACGCCAGCTATAGCGCGTAAAGTATTTGATTTTTTTAATGCCAAACAAAATATTGCCGAAGATTTAAGCGAACGTGAAAAACAAGTGGTTGACGGCATAGTTTTTGGGCTAAGCTATAAACTTGTTGCAGACAATATGAATATTTCCATTGATACAGTAAGGAAATACATCAAAAGCATTTACCGCAAATTACACATTAACAGCAAGGGAGAGTTAATTGCCAAATACCATGGCAAGAAATAATTTCTAAAAGTATGACGCAAAATAATTGCAATACTAAAAATTTAAACGGTACTTTTCTTGAGTGGGTTTTAGTTTGAGTTTAATGAGATCTTACGTTTTGCAATAAATCGTAATATCAACCCATATAGTAAAGAACAACTTCGTTATAAATCAAAAGCCGCATCAGCGGCTTTTGATTTATAGTTACGTTTTCATTTTTTTCTTCTTGGCAGAAGGAAACAAAATGTTGTTTAATATCAACCTGTAACCCGGAGAGTTTGGATGTAGGTTTAAATCTGTTGGTGGTTCTCCTACCTGGTGTTGGTAATCTTCAGGGTCGTGTCCGCCATAAAATGTCCAAGTACCTTTTCCCGATGTACCATGTATATATCTTGCTTCTCCTAATGTTTTGGTTTCACCCATTACCAACACATCACTTTTAATAAACTGCTTGCGGTAAGCAGTGGTTTGTCCGTAAAACCCCTTTACCACTTTTGTATGATTTTGGCATAACATGGTTGGTACTACATCCCATTTTGCCGAAAAATCAAACAAGGTAAATACATCGTTTTGTTCGGTTACTGGTCGAGTTTCGGGTGTGTTATCAATATACGAATACTCATATTCGTATGGATTCATTTTTAGTTTAAAGTCTTTGAATGCAAATGTATTTTGGTAATTTAACTTACCATCAGCAGCATGATCTGAAGGGTCACCATCAAACATAGATTCGCAGATATCAACACCATCCGCAGCCAGCGCAATATCATAGCTATCGGTGGCACTACACATGGCAAATAAAAATCCACCACCAGCAACAAAGTCTCTTATTTTTTTTGCCACAGCCAACTTCAATTCACTTACTTTCTTAAACCCATGTTTAGCTGCCATGGCTTCGTTTTCCCTTACCTCTGCTTGGTACCAAGCGGTGTTTTGAAACGAAGCCCAAAACTTACCATACTGGCCTGTAAAATCTTCGTGGTGTAAGTGCAACCAATCGTAAGTAGGTAATTTCCCAGTTAAAACCTCATCATCAAAAACAGTTTCGTAGGGTATTTCGGCATAGGTTAACACCATAGTAACGGCATCATCCCAAGGTTGTTTTGTTTTAGGTGAATACACTGCTATTTTGGGGGCTTTATGCAATTTAACCAACTCCATGTTTACATCCGGTTTAGCAATTTCATTTAATATCAACCCAACTTCTGCTTCGCTAATTACCTCGTAAGAAACACCTCGAATTCTACATTCTTTTTCTATGCCATCTGTATGTGGTAACATAAAACTTCCGTCACGGTAGTTTAACAACCAATCTACATCTAAATCTTGTTTAAGCACCCAAAAAGCTACTCCATATGCCTTTAAGTGATTTTTTTGCGCAGGATCCATAGGTACAAGCACCCTATTGGCACTTGCCGCTAGCATCAAACCCAAATAAAAAAACAATAATGTTAGATGTTTCATATGTTAACTTTTGTATGATGAATAACGTTGTTTAGTTATTAATATTTTCATTTTCAAAACGTATCCATTTACCTTGTCTGCGCATTACCTTTTCAACAACTTCACGTACGCAACCATTACCTCCATTATTATCGCATACATACTTACTAATTTCTTTTATATCGCTTACAGCATCAGCAGGACAACAAGGTAACCCTACCAATTGCATCACCTCGTAATCAGGCAAATCATCACCCACATAAAGCATTTCTTCCGGTTTTACTTCAATTTCTTTACACAATTGTGTAAGCACTTCTACTTTATTTTTAACACCTAAATGTATGTGTTTTATTTTTAAAAACTCCAATCGTTTACGCACTCCAAGTTGATTACCTCCACTAATAATAGCCACATGAAAACCTGCAAGTAAAGCACGCTCTATTCCATAACCGTCTTTAATGTTAAATGCCCTAGCTTGTTCGCCACTTTCTAACGCAAGAGTCATTCCATCTGTTAAAACACCATCAACATCAAACACAAAACATTTAATATTTTCTAATACTTTATTCACCATGATTTAATCATTTAATTTTGGGTTTTACATGAAGCTCGCGGATACTTTGACTGAGCAATTCATATATCTGTCTATACTCGGGATACTTTTGCAGCACTTCTAAATGTGTAGCAATGGTATCGGTATCGTTTCTTACCACGGGGCCGGTTTGCACATCAACAGGATTATGGGTTACCGCGTTTTGAGCGGTTTGCAAAATAATAGGCTTTAATAAATTAAACGACAATTGGTGTTGATCCAACAGTTGTTTTGCAATAGCAAACAAATGGTTTGAAAAGTTATTGGCAAACACCGCTGCTACATGTAAAGCTTGGCGCTGTTTTGTATTGGCCACTTGCACGTTTACACTGATATTTGAAGCAAACTGCCACAACAATTTTTCCTCTTCAACATTTGATGCTTCTATTAAAAATGGCACATGAGATAGATCTGTTAATGTATTTTTATTAAACGTTTGTAACCCGTAAAAAACACCGTATCGTAGGTTGTTTTTTAAAGCAGCCATTGCTGTACAACCTGATGTATGCACAACCAATCCTGTTACTTTTAATTGTTTTGATACACTTTCAATCACATTATCACTAACCGCTATTAAATACAAATCAGCATTGGTAGGTAGTTTATTTAAATTATTGATTGCAGCACCACCAACTGAATCAACAAGCTGTTGCGCATGATTTAAGTTACGGCTATAAACTGCAGCAATTGAAACACCTTTATTTACAAATGCTTTTGCAAAACAAGTGGCTACGTTTCCAGACCCTATGATAACAGCTGTTTTCAATAAAATTAATCTATAAAAATTGAGGCATAAACATAGCTAATTTATGACGTTGAAGCAAGGGGCTTAGTTGATTGATTAGTCTTTGTCGATAGTGATTTTAAGTTTATCTTCCAACATCCACCTTGGCCCTCTGCACTTCCGACATCCTGCGCCAAATGGCCAACAAGAATCCCACAATCATCACAATGGTACCTGCCCATACAAAATTAATCCAAGGAAATACAATGGCTTTCATAATAATAAAGTCGCCACTGGTATCTTGCTCGGCTGTTTCTATGGTTATGGTTTGGGTTTGAGGATTAACCCCCATAAACTTAAACCTTAACTTGGCTTCATCAACAATACTTTCAAACTTAATCTCTGAATTCTCTCGGATACCGTACATTGGTGTTGCTTTATAAGTACCATTAAGTGCATATACTTTTAACTCGGCAGCAATTAATAAACTTAAATTTTTAACATCTAAATTCGCCTCTTTTGCATTAGAGTTAATGTTCCCTAAGATTGCATACCCATTATTTGTGTAAATGGTATCTCCAAGTTTTACTTCATGTAATTTCTCATGTACAAACTTGGTTGATTTTTCTTTAGGCACCGAGCTTACATAAGTGAATACATCATGGCTAATGTAATGTTTGGTATCTGGGTTAGCTACTAATCCCATTTTGGGATTGATTTGTGCGTTGGGATATAAATCAAATTCATAATCAACTTCATTAGAGTTTCGTTTGATTTTTTTATAATGAACCTGATAATAATTATTAACCCACTCCATTGAATCGGCTTTGTATTCAATTTCATAATCACCCATACGTAACGCTTTACCTTTTTCAAGATAAACATGTTCCATATTGGCTTGTGCATCAAACTCGGGGTTTAGTTGCATACCACTTTGGTTAATGGAAATAACTTGTTTATTTGCCGATGAAACCAACACACCTACTAATAATAAACCAAAACCAATATGAGCTACACTTGCTCCGGCCATTTTAAATTTACCAGTTAAATACGGGCGCATCGTAAATAAGTTTGCAACAATTGCATAAACAGAAGCAAACATCAACCCTATGTAAAACCAATTTTTAAGTTCGAATAAAAACATGGCTGCTACTGATAAAACAATTGATATAGCAGCGTGTGTTAAAATTTTAACTAATCCTTCCTTGGTATTTTTCTTGTACTTTAACAGCTGACCAACACCGGTTAACAAGGCAATGATAATAGCCATTGGCATTTGCCATTTATTGTAATGTTGGATCACATCACTTGGAGGGGCCATATTGGTTCCAAACAATTTATTAAATACCGGAACAGAAGTGGTAAGTATCACCTGAAATGCAGAAATGGTTAACACCAAACTTCCTATGAACATCCAAAACTCGCGGGTGTAAGCATCTTCGTCTTTTGCACTGCGTGGTAACTCTTTCCAGCGTTTAACCAGCATAAATATTG
The DNA here is from genome assembly GCA_041302975.1 of Bacteroidota bacterium. Classification (GTDB taxonomy): domain Bacteria; phylum Bacteroidota; class Bacteroidia; order UKL13-3; family UKL13-3; genus UBA6183. Next base: position 27,755 of record JBFYQC010000129.1, on the reverse strand, counting down.
ATAGTCCCAAGAATACAAACATAAACACCAACAACTGTCCACTCATACCCAAATCGGTAAATGAATGCACGGAGGCATTGCCCAAAACACCACTGCGGGTTAAAAAAGTAGCGTACAACACCAATAAGAAAGTTGCTATAATCAGTATCATACCAACTATTAACGAGTTGCCAGTTGTTTTATAAATAATCATAACGTGTACACCGGCAATTAAAATTAACCAAGGTACAAGTGATGCATTTTCTACCGGATCCCAAGCCCAATAGCCGCCAAAGCTTAAACTTTCGTAAGCCCAAAAACCACCCATAATAATACCTGTACCTAAAACCATTACACTAATTAAAGCCCATGGTAAAGCTGGTTTCAACCAACCTACATAATCGCGTTTCCATAACCCTGCAATAACATATGCAAAAGGAACAATAGTAGTAGCAAAACCAAAGAATAATGTTGGTGGATGAATTACCATCCAATAGTTTTGCAACAATGGATTTAAACCATTTCCATCTTTTATTTTACTTAAGTAATCAGCTTGTTTAAATATCGGCCCTTCTACTGCATTACGCAACAACTCAAATGGACTGCTACCAACTTTATACCCCCAAAACTTAACACCAATGAGCATAGATGTAAGAACAATTTGGCACATCATTACAACGGCCATTACTTCAAACTTCCACGATTTAGCGGTACGCACCAAAATGTTACCAATTACCACATGCCAAAAAATCCATAGTAAAAAACTACCCTCTTGACCTTCCCAAAAACATGATACCATGTACTCAAGCGGCAAATCAGTTGATGAATGTTGCCATGCATAATGGTACTCGAACAAATGCAAACGGATGATTAAAAACAACATCAATACAATACTAAACACCGAAAAGGTGTGCGTGTAGAATGCCGCTGTTGCTATTTTTTGCCACGATTTTTCTTCAGGGTTATTTGCTGCAAATAAATAAGCAAAGGTTGCTATAATAGCTGTACCAAATGAAACCACAACGGCTAAGTGCCCTAGGTTTCCGTATATCAGGCGTTCGCCAATAAATTGTACTTCGTTCACGATATAAAACGTATTAAATTTAGCTGCAAAAATAACCTTTATAACCACAAAAAAGGCTTAATGCCTGCTTATTTTACACTTGGTTATAAGATTAGGTTATGTGCTTTTGTTGTACATTGGCTACTAAACACATAGGGCATAAAAAAGCCCAGCTGATAAATCAGTCGGGCTCTAAATTCTATGTGTTATAAATCAACTATCCTTGAGGCGCTTGCCCTTCATTGTATTTGCTTGGGCATTTTAATAAAATCTTATTGGCCTCGAAATAATCACCGTTCATTTTACCAATAATTACCACTTTTTCGCTACGTTCAAAATCGGCCGGTTCAGGCGCTCTGTAAACAACTTTACTTTCTTTGCCTTGCTCATCTATCAAATAAAATGTAAATAAGTTTGCATCTACTTGTGGGTTGTATTCGCGCGGTTTTTCTTTGTTTAAAACACCAACCACATGATACTCTTTATCTGGGTTTTCAGTTGCTTTTTTAAACCCTTCGTAAGTACTTGCATCACCATAAGTACTTATAATCGCACCAATGGCAACCGCTATTAAAGCTATAATGATAATATGCGTCTTTTTCATTCTACTACTTTTTTTCCAATTTAGAAAGTTTTCTATCAATACTAACCAGGTAACCAACAATACCAATAAAAATAGCAGCAATAACAGCTACGGTTACTTCAAATTTATGGGTTGATGCTTGCTCTGTAAATGCCTGAGCCTGCAACAAAATAGTATTTAATATGCTATTCATGATTTAATTGCTTTTGTTTTATAAGTTCTTTGCGGATGGCCAAATCTGCAATCCAATATCCTATTAATGTCCAACCAATTACAGCCGGATAAAACACCAAACGTAATTTACTATCTAAATCGTAACTATTAAAGCCTGGATTACCACCGTTGCCTGGGTGCAAACTTGCGGTTAATCGCGGTAAAATAAAAATCAAGACCACAAAAACCGGAAAACTAAAAATGTTATAAACAGCCGAAACACGTGCACGTTTCTCTTCATCTTCAATGCTACTGCGTAAAACAATGTAGGCAAAGTACATTAACAAACCAATGGCCGCACTGTTTAATTTTGGATCGTTTGTCCAATAGTCACCCCAAGTGTTTTTGGCCCAAATCATTCCGGTTACAATGCCCATCATACCAAATAACACACCTACATTTGCCAACTGTGCCGATTTAATATCATCGTTTAAATCACCTTTACGCAAAAATTTGATAGCGTTAACCATTGACCCTAACAATAAAAACACCATTCCAAACCACATGGGTACATGGTAAAATAAATTGCGAATGCTTTCTTCTAAAATTGCCAGCTTAGGTATGGGCGTTAGTAACCCCCAAACAAGTGCGTATAAAACCAATACAGCACCTAATATTTTCCACCATTTTATCACCATACAAAGGTAATTATATGTACCAAAACTTTACATAGGTTTTTGATACAATATTTTATCGTTGTGTGTAACGTCCGGTTGTTTTATAGGTAAGGTCTCGATATGAGTTTGCTTGTTTTTTAGCAAAAACAAAATAATGGTTGAGATTAAAGGAATCAAGGTTCCGAATAAAAGCCACCAACGTGCTTTGTAGCCTTTTTGCCTTGCTAGTTCTGCTGTGGCTACACCCATTCCAATAAAAACCGGATAAATAATAATTAATTCCATAGATGTTAAGTAGTGTGCAAATAAAATACCCTTCGTAAACATGAGGCATGAGTTACAAACATGTAAAAAACTGATTTTAATCAGTTTCGGTTTTACTGTTCATTAAACAGAAACTTTACTCCTAAGCCAAAGTAAAACAAATCGCCTAAACTCATGTTAGTCGTGTTGTCCCAATAAGTGGTAACATACCTATCGTTTGTATTGGCTTCAAGATAAAGCATAGTTATTTGTTTTTCACCGCTTATAAGTAGTGCTGTGTTAGCACCAACATGAAACCTGAGTGCGGGCGACCACCAATAATAATCTTGATCGTAATTTTTATGTGAGTGTTCCAATGAAAATTGATTTCCTATGTTATATGAAGCAAAAACAACCGGATTAATAGGCCGCCAACTCCATTTCCCCTTTTGTTTAATTTTAAAAGGTAAATACGTTAGTCGGTATGTAACTTTATCTAAAGGACCACCGTAATATTTTGGAACAAAACCATACAATAACTCATGCTGTACCTTACCCGATTTATTGGCTATACCCAGTCCTCCACTCAAGTAACCAATACTACCGGCATATTGTATAGTAGTTATTTTTTGCTGTTGTGCCTCTAAACAATTAACAATCCCAAAAAACAATATACTAAAAAGTAATTTTTTCATACCTGACTCCATTTTTACCAATAATTAATTTTACATAAGTGCGACTGCCAGTGCTTCCTGGAAGTATCTGTAACAATCCGTTATCAGGTCGAACATCAACTGTTTGCATGTGCAAATGCCCGTTGATATGAGCTAATATTGGGGTTCTTGAATTTACATCATGTAATAACCTTAAATAATCAGGTTTTAATCCTAAATCAAAATCCCTGTCCCAATAAGGTACGTGGCTCACCATAATTACATTTTTATAATCTGAACCTGAAAGCAACTCCTTATTTAACCAACCCAAATCGGGAATCTTTCCTTTAAATCCGTACTCCCTGCCGTTTGAATTAAAAAAAACAAACTTTATACTGTCTTTAACAAATGTAAAGTTTGAACCACCAAGCATGTGTTTGTAGGTATCTTCACCAAGTGAAAGCAAATCATGATTGCCTAATGTAACAACAAACGCTTTGTTTAATTTTTGCAATAAGCTCACAGCCCATTCAAATTCTTTTAGTAAACCATGGTCGGTTAAATCACCTGTATGAATTACAAAATCAATCATAGGATCGGCATTTGCATGATGTACAAATTTTGTCAAGTTATCATAATCCAAATGAGAGTCTCCTGTAATAGCCAAAACCATTTCCTCTCTTGATGTTTCATTAATAATGCGTTCAATGTTTGTATAATTTAGCCTATCGGCACTAAAAGCATTTACCGACTGATTAGGATCGAACTCAAACTGCTTGCATGAAGCCAGAAAAAGAAGTAAAACAACATAAATATATTTGCGAGCCGCCATCTAATTCTTATTGAAACAATGCTCCAAAACTATGATTTGAACTGCCGCTCAAAATTCATTTTAGGTAACTTCATTGAAGATAATCGGTAAACAATCTGATTAAGTCTGCGAATACTTTTATTATTGCATAAACCGATAGGCTAAACCCCAAAAATTGCATGTCAGATTACACCTTAATTACAAAACAAATTGTTTCGGTTACGCACGATACCAAGTGCTTTTACTTTGATGCCCCTGTAAATTTAAACTATCAAGCAGGGCAATACATTACTCTGTTGCTCAATATTAATGGTAAAGAAATCCGCAGACCCTATTCCTTATGCAGTTCACCGGATATCGACCATGAATTGTGTATTGCTGTTAAACTTATTGAAAATGGTGAAGCAACCCGATATTTACACAACAAACTTAAGATTGGCGATGAACTAAAAGTACTTAAACCAAACGGAAAATTTGTATTCCCTAAAACATTGCCCAATCAATTATTTTTTATGGCAGCCGGCAGTGGAATTGGCCCTATACTAGGATTAATCAAACATGCTCTTTACCACACACAAAGTCTTGTAGTTTTGGTTTACTCCAACTCGAGTAAAGACGATTGTATATTTTATAATGAACTACAACAACTAACACAGCAATTTACAAACAGGTTTGATGTTATTTGGTTATTTAGCGACAATAAAAATCTGATGAAAGCCCGGCTTAACCGTTTTATGTTAGAGGAAATTGTAAACGAAAGGGTTGCTGCAAAAACAGATGTATTGTTTTACACCTGTGGACCATTTGCATATATGGAAATGATTTTTATAACCTTACTAACCATGGGGTTTAGCCAAGAGCAATTGTTTAAAGAAACGTTTACCATACACGAAGATGAAGATGATGAAGAAGGGAGTTTGCTGACTGACAAAGAAACACCTGATTATACTGATGCAGAAATAACCATTTACTTGAATAAACTTAAACACACCTTTAGTTTAAAAGCAGGAGAAACCATATTGCAGGCAGCAGAAAAAAGCGGCCTAGATTTGCCATATAGTTGCATGCGCGGAGTGTGTAGTAGCTGTGTATGCCAATTAAATACTGGCACTGTTCACTTACATTACAACCAAGTGCTAACAGATAAAGAGGTGGGCGAGGGTCGCGTATTAACTTGTACTGCACACCCTACTAAAAACAAAGTTGAATTGACTATAGAAGATTATTAAACTGTTTAACCAAACTAGATTTCAACAATAACAGTTTAGGTTAAACACTTATATTCGCAACATGAAACTTGATATTTTAGCATTTGCAGCGCATCCGGATGACGTAGAATTAGCAGCATCAGGAACTTTATTGGCACATATTGCTTTGGGTAAAAAAGTAGGCATTGTCGATTTAACTAGAGGCGAATTGGGTACGCGTGGTTCTGCTGAGTTACGTGATGAAGAAGCGGCTGCATCAACAAAAATACTAGGTATACATGCCCGTGAAAACTTAAGGATGAGGGATGGCTTTTTTGTAAAAGACGAAGATAGTTTGTTGAAAGTAATTACCATGATTCGAAAGTATCAGCCGGAAATTGTTTTATGCAACAGTGAGTTTGATCGGCATATTGATCATGGACGAGCAGGCGACTTGGTGCATGAAGCTTGTTTTTTAAGTGGATTACGAAAAATAGAAACCAAACATAATGGTGAATCACAATCGGCTTGGAGACCTAAATCTACTTACCATTACATACAAGATTATTATACCAACCCTGATGTAATTTTTGATATAACCCCATTTTTTGAACAAAAAAACCAGGCAATTAAAGCATTTAAATCACAGTTCTTTAATCCAGGTTTAAGTTCTAACGAACCTGAAACACCTATTTCATCTGCAGATTTTTGGGCTTTTATAGAAGGGAGAGCGCGCCAACTTGGAAGGTTAATTAATGTTACATATGCTGAAGGATTCACTGTTAAACGCCCTATCGGGTCAAGTGATTTAACAACACTTTTATAAAACTAGCTAATTCTATCCACCATTGGTGTAATACCAAATTGGCTAAAGTGATGAATGAAATGTTTGTAATGAAACCACAACCACTCTTGATAATTTAATTCACCAAAAATATTGTGTAATTGTGTTTTTTCTGCCTCTGCACCAAAATGGTTTTTAAATGCTTGAACAGCCTCTACTAAACCTAATTTTGCAACTTGTAAATCAGCGTATGCGTGGGGTATAGGTTCAACTGGCAAGGCCACATTTTTAAACTCTCGCTGTAAAGGTCTATCACTTAGCAATGCAATTTTTTTCACCTTTTCTACTTTTTCAATTGGAGTAGCAAGTGTAATCAATTGTTTACCATTGCTAACATTTACTGCAATAATTAAATGCTCTACCATTTGTTGTGCATCCATTTTACCCCATAGTGCAACACTTTCATGAGTTAATGAAGATAACCAATTACGGAAATCGTTATCTAAAAATTGTTCCAGTTCTTCAGACGTTTTCATAAATTAGTATGTAGCTATTTAACCAACAATCGTTGTATTACTTTTTTATCATCACTTAAAATGTGTAATGTATATACACCATGTTTAAGCTTTTTAGTACTATGCAATTTGAACCTAATAAAACCAGGTTGTTTCGCATTTTCTGTTTGAGATAAAACCTGCTTCCCCAAAGCATTTGTGAGTGTTATTTTTAGTTTTTCTTTATGATTTACAAACATGGCTAAATGGTAGTTTTTATCATCCAATAAAGAAACATCAAGTAAAGTATCGTTACTGTAATTATTGGTAAACTGAAAAGCTAAATATAAATTGGGGACACCGTAACCAAAATACTTGTTAGGCTTGTAATAATAAGAACCACTTAGGAGCAACCAATGTTTAATTAAAATTAAAGGGTATTTTTTGAACTGAGGCCACAAGCAAGCGATTCCTCCTGCTAAAACCGGGCACGAGTAACTGGTGCCATCTCCTTCATAAATGGTACCCATATCGCTTGCTATGGTTGCGTTTTCGCCTAAAGCCATCAAATCGGGTTTAATGCGGCCATCAGCTGTTAAACCAATAGATGAAAATCCGGCCAAGCGTTGTTTTTTATCTACGCCACCAACTGTCAATACTTCATTTGCATCAGCCGGAAATGCAATTTGTTTCCAAGAGTTATCACCCTCGTTACCTGCACTATTTATCACCAATAATCCTTTTTTTGATGCCCAATTTGCCGCTTGTGTGATCCAGGATGTTTTACCATCAAGCTGATTGTGTTCATAATTATATTTATCGTGGTCAAATTCGTTATAACCTAAAGAAGAACTAATAATATCAGCACCCATACTATCAGCATATTCGGCAGCAATAGCCCAATAAAACTCTTCCACAGGAAACTCGGTTGAAGCATCTTCCGACCGTAATAATATATAGTTTGCAAAGGGTGCTGTTCCAATAAAATTAAAAGAATCATTAGCAGCCAAACAACTCCATACTGCTGTGCCATGATCATCATTATCAAAAACATTTATCTCCATATCAACAAAGTCGTATGTAGTAATTATCTGTTTAAGTGCGTTCTTAAATACAATATGTTTATTGGCATTTCTATAACCCGCATCAATCACGGCAATGGTAACATCACTCCCGGTAAAATTCATTTGATGTAAACTTGTTGCATGAATCATATCGGCCTGTATAAATCCGGCTCCGTATATATTGGTATCTTGTTTGCTTTTATCCTTAACTTTAGCAAACTTTTGTTCTAACATAGCTACCATTTCATCCAATTCAACAGGATTATTATTCTGCGAAACCACTTTATCAACGCTATATCCTACATCAATTACTTGCTTCACACCAACAAGTTTTTTTATATTATCGGCAGCATGTTTATCATTCGTAAAAACGATAGCACAATTAAACCATCGGCTTGTATTGTGTAAATTGTATCCTGCTTTTTTTAAGGTTTGAATATGCCTTAAACTCACAGGTATGTCATGTATGTCAATACCAATATGTTGTTGCTGCTTGCGCTCTATAGCTTTGGTCGACAAATATAATTCGGGACGTGAAGTAGAATAAGTGACCGTATCTTTATCCGTAAAAAAAACCGCGAATTTGTACACCATTTTTTGTTGTGCGTTGGCGGTTAAAGTAACTAAGAATGATAATATGATACATAAAAAGAACTTCATGTTATTCGGTAAAACTCATTAAGTTTAATCGGTAACGAAAGCCTTTGGTTCCAGTAGTTTGAGTATTTAGTGAATCGTACAATAGTTCAACCATACCAATATTTTCAGCATACTTTTCATAACGTTTAATTTCTTCAATAAAATTAAGAATGTTAGCCTGCTCTACTTTTACACTTTTATAAGAAGTTGATTGAAATGTATATGGAAATTCAAAATCAATCAGTTTATAAATCTGACTGCCTTTGGCGTTAAGCATGTTTCCGTTCCAGGTATTACGCGACTTAAGCGGAAAAACCAACTTTACATAACGTGTATTTTCTTCAACACGTTGCGCTTTGTTATCAATAACTTGAGCTGAATAATTCCTTACTTGTTGCCAAGTGTCACTATCATGTAACCTGTAATAACGATTGATGAGATAAAGCGGTTGGCCCATGTCATCGGTTATGGCTTCGGTAACTTGTTCTTTGTATTGGTAGTAAAAAGTATCAATAGCCTGGGAAGGACCATTATCATCATACGCAATAGAATCAACCTTATAAACCCAAGTTTGACCAATTTTTAATGGAAAGTATTGTGTGCCAATTTGTGGTAATACAGCCGAATCATCATTACGATTACAAGCGCCCATTACAAATAGAGCTCCTAATAAGAAAAGTAGTTTTTTCATGCAATATTGATGAAACGAATATACTTGTTATTTGGTATTGAACAGCATTTTCTATACTTCAAAACTACTTTCAATCCATCCTCCGCCAACTACATCATCTCCTTCATAAAACACAGCCGATTGCCCCGGTGCAATTCCTTTTACATCTGCATCAAAAATAACCTTCATGCGATTTCCTTCTTGATAAAGGGTGCTTGCTGTTCCGGCATTTTTATACCTGATTTTGGTAACAGCATCTAGTGGTGATGTTAATTCCGCATATTTACCCATGTTTAAACCGCGCACCAACATCCCCTTGCGATTTAATTCTTCCTCTTTACCCAACACTACAGTATTGGTTTCGGGGTGAATAGAAATAACATATAAAGGCTCACCCACTGCTATTTCTAACCCTTTACGTTGACCTATAGTATAAAAAGGATAACCTTTATGTTTGCCCAACACTTTACCTTCGCGGGTAACAAAATTACCGCCATCAACGCGTTGTTCAAGTCCTTCTACCTTACGTTTTAAAAATCCGCGGTAATCATTGTCGGGTACAAAACATATTTCATAACTCTCGCTTTTTTTCACCAATTCATCATACCCCATGTCAAGTGCCATTTGGCGTATTTCGCTCTTACGATATTGTCCAAGTGGAAATTGCGTCCTTGATAAACTTTGTTGGGTTAATCCCCAAAGGACATATGATTGATCTTTGTTTTCATCCAAACCTTTACTAACTACAAACCTGTTGTTTTCTTCACGTACTTTTGCGTAATGTCCGGTGGCAATAAAATCACAATCTAATTGATTGGCTCTTTTCAGAAGTGCTTCCCATTTAATGTGTGTATTGCACAATACACAAGGGTTTGGTGTGCGCCCAGCTAAGTATTCATCTACAAAGTTTTCGATAACAAAATCACCAAACTCGTCTCTAATATCTAAAATCATGTGGTGTATACCGTGCTTAACAGCAATACTTCTCGCATCATTAATGGAATCGAGACTACAACATCCAGTTTCTTTTTTGCTCCCACCACTGGTTGCGTAATCCCATGTTTTCATGGTTACTCCTACTACTTCGTAACCTTCTTCGCGCAGCATAACTGCGGTAACTGTGCTGTCAAGGCCGCCACTCATGGCAACCAAAATTTTTCCGTGTTTACTCATAATTTCAAAACATTGCAGGGTAAATAGCCCTGTTGATTGAACAATAAATTTTGAGCAACGAAGGTAAGGCTGATTTTGAGATTAGTACAATTTTATTTGTGCTATCATTAAACCTTATTAACTTAATTTTGTCGAACAACCTTAAAACATCAAATCATGAAAACAGCAATTAAATTTTTAGCCTTGGCTTTTGTAATGTTTATTGGTGCTGAATCTTTTGCCCAAAAACCGAAATCCAAGCAACAGCAACAACACATAAATAAGGATAGTGCTTTTGCAAAAGTGAGTAAAAGACTAAATTTAACTACCGAACAACAAACAAAACTAAAAGACGCCATTAAGCAAAATCGTACTGAAATGCAGGCATTAAGGGAAGCCAACAAGTCCGCTAACAAAGAAGAAAAACGCAAAGCGGTGGTTGCTCAAATGCAAAAAAACGATGAGCGTGTTAAACAAATTTTAAACGAGCAACAAAAAGCCGAGTACGACAAAATAAAAACCGAGCGCAAAGCAGAAATGAAAAAGCAACGTGAATCCCGCAAGGCGAAGCAAAAAACTAATACAGGCAAAAAGAAACCATCGACTCCAGCCGAAATAAAACTAGAAAATACTGAGGGTGATGCAAACGAAGATATTTTAGAAGAAGGAATTTTATAATTAAAAGGGGGCTTTACCTAAAGCCCCCTTTTTTTATTTAATATCTCGTTGAAGCAATGAGGTGATTTCATGCTCCATTTCTTTATCTCGAAACTTGTTTACAATTGTAATTCCATTAAGCGCATTGGTTAAAAAACACTCATCTGCAATCAACAATTCATCAATAGTTAATTCCTTCTCTTGCACCAACAAACCCTGCTTTTGCGCTAATTCCATAACAACTTCTCGCATAATCCCCGCTACTGGGCCTTCTCCTAATGGTGGTGTTGATATAATGCCATTTTTTATCCAAAACAAGTTACTACTTGTTGCCTCTGCAATTCGGCCATGTTGATTTAGAATAAGTGCATCGTCTAATCTATTGGCAACTGCATACTGTGAGGCTAAAACATAAATCAAAGAATTTCCACTCTTAATATTAGATAGGGTGCTAGAGGCCTTGTATTGTTCTTCATAAACATCAATGTTATTAATTAAAGTTTTTTTCGGCATCAATGCCCAATGCTCTACGTAAAACCTTACATCATTATTATTAGGCAAATAAAATCCGTTCCCTTGTCGACTTACCACTAATCGAATACGGGCATCAATACTCTTTACGCTTGAAAGTACCAAGTCGGATAAATAATGAACATCCCAAGTACTTGGTAAATCAAACCCCAACAATTTGGCTCCTTGCTCTAGCCTTTTTGCATGCAAGTCTATATTCACCAACTCACCACCTGATAACCTGATGGTTTCAAACAATAAATCGCCATAGACAAAAGCCCTATTGATACCCATATCATGCGAATAACGCAATTAAACCAAGTATATAAAAATAAACACACGCTAAAATTTAAAATTCCTACATTTGCGCATCTTTTTAAAGTTAAAACATTAAAAAATGGTGCTTTTGCGCCAAAAAATAAACAACATGAAAGAAGTTTTTATCGTATCGGTAGCCCGTACTCCAGTTGGTAGTTTTGGTGGGGCCTTAGCTGGTTTTTCGGCTACTCAATTAGGAACAATTGCCATTAAAGGCGCTTTAGCAAAAGCTAACATTAGCCCCGAATTGGTAAACGAAGTATACATGGGTAATGTATTAAGTGCCGGGTTAGGCCAAGCTCCTGCAACACAAGCAATGATTGCCGCAGGAATTCCTAATACTGTTCCTTCAACAACAGTAAACAAAGTTTGCGCGTCAGGTAGTAAAGCCATTATGTTAGGCGCACAAAGTATTATGTTAGGCGCAAACGATATAGTGGTTGCCGGTGGTATGGAAAGCATGAGTAATGTGCCTTACTACATGGATAAAGCCCGCAATGGTTATCGTTTAGGCCACGGACAAATTACCGATGGTTTAATTAAAGATGGCTTGTGGGATGTGTACAGCGATTTCCATATGGGAAATGCAGGTGAATTATGTGCCCGTGAACACAACATTACCCGCGAAGAGCAAGATGCCTTTGCGATTGAAAGTTACACACGCGCACAAGCTGCTTTTGATAAAAAAGGATTCAACTCTGAAATTGTGCCTGTTGAAATTCCGGTAAGGGGTAAAGATCCAATTTTAATGACCGAAGATGAGCAATACACCAAAGCCAACTTCGATAAAATGAAAACATTAAAACCTGCTTTTGATAAAACAGGTACTGTTACTGCCGGTAATGCTTCTCCACTTAGTGATGGTGCAAGTGCATTGGTTTTAATGAGTGGTGAAAAAATGAAAGAATTAGGTTTAAAACCTATTGCACAAATTATTGGTTTTGCAGATGCAGCACATGCACCTGAGTGGTTCACTACTGCGCCTTCATTGGCCGTTCCTAAAGCATTAAAAATGGCCGGTGTTGACATTAAAGATGTAGACTATTTTGAGTTTAATGAGGCATTTGCTGTAGTAGGAATTATCAACAACCGCTTATTGGGTATTGATAGCAAAAAAGTAAACGTTTATGGAGGTGCAATTGCACTTGGTCATGCACTTGGAAACAGCGGAAGCAGAATTGTTGCTACATTAACCAGCATTTTAAACCAAGAAAACGGAAGTATTGGTGTTACAGGAATTTGCAACGGTGGTGGTGGTGCATCTGCCCTAGTTATTAAAAAAGTATAACAAATAAAATACTTCAATAAATAAAAGCACCTCTCGGGGTGCTTTTTGTTTTATCCCAAATTAATTTTTTGTACCCCTGAAAAGTTAAACTATTTGATTTATGGGAATAAAATAATATTGAGCCTTATTATGGATTTTAATTATTTGGCACTAAATATTGCCAATTATTAAAAAATATAATTGGTAATAACTAGTTTAAATCCATTTAAAACATGTTCGGTAAATTCTCCTCAACTACTGATATACAAATTACTTATGACTGGCTATTATGATTCATTTTTTAAGTAATCCCTATAAATGAATAAATACATTTCAAAAAGATAAAAATTTCACTAAACTTAATCAATAGAACTGAAGGCTTCAGAATGAATGTCTTTTTTGTACCAAATATTATTATTAATGCTGAGACGTTTTTATGATATTTACACCCAATATGAAATCATTTGTTTTTGCATTACTTTTAGTTTTCGGCATATTAGGAGTTGAATCAACTCAAGCCCAAAAGTTCCCAATCGGTTCGGTTAACAGAATAGATTCATTAAGCCTTGACTCATTAAATGACCTTGAAATTAGATTAGAAGCATTGGGAAAGCTCATGATAACCTCTTCTGATGAACAAGAACGTTTAACATCGGCCTATCACTTTGTGAAAAGTTTTGTAAAAGCATTACGCATAACTAACTCATACTTCTACAATTTCGATACCATTAAAAACATTTCGGTGTTACCATCTCCTGATAACATGTTTCGTGTTGTTACTTGGAACCTGTCACTAAACAACGAAAGCTACAGAAATTATGGTGTTATTCAACTAAACCCCGATTACATAAAAACAGTAAAAGACACGACTAACTTGCGCAGTTATTATCCATTAATAGACCGTTCTGATTATATTAAAAATGCGTTGGACACTACAGTAAGTAGCGAACATTGGTTTGGTGCATTGTATTATAAAATTATTGCTAACACTTACAGAAAACAAACCTACTACACCCTTATTGGATGGGATGGAAACACAATGATGAGCAATAAAAAAGTGGTTGAATCATTATACTTTGAGAATAATGAACCTCGTTTTGGTGCTTCAATTTTTGATATAAAAGACAAACGTTTTAAACAACCTTTAAAGCGTATGATATTTGAATACAACAACAGCGCAAACATGGTATTACGTTATGAGCCTACTAAAAACATCTTGGTACAAGAAAATGTTGCTCCCACCCGCCCGCAAGATTATGGTCACCCGGAAACTTATGTACCCGATGGCAGTTACGACTTTTATAAGTTTAACAAAAAAACCGGTCGTTGGGAAAAACAAACCGGCATGCTTCAAGAGTTTGATATGCAGAAATAGTTATCCTACTTATTCAACAAACAAAGTATCATTGGTAAATACATGGTTACCTTTTAGATTATTATTGGCGTAATGCCTCATAGCTTTGGCCACCGTTTCAACCGGTATGGCTTTTATCTTTTTTAACGGACCAACAAATAAAAATCGGGTATATTTCATCATTACTTGTGCTACCCACTCACCAAACCTAAATTCGCTACGGTTGGTTAACAGCAGGCTCGGACGAACAACAATCAAGGTATCATATTCTAATTCGGTCAAATGCTGTTCAACCTCTCCTTTAACTTTATTATAAAATATAGCAGAGTTTGAATCGGCTCCCATTGCGGTAACTAAAATAAACTGTTGGGCTCCTTTTTGTTTACAAATACGCGCAACATCTAACACATAATCGTGATCAATCTTGTAAAAAGCGGCTTTACTTCCAGCCACTTTAATAGTTGTTCCTAAACAACAAAATACATCATCGGCTGCCATTTGTTCACTGTAATCGGCTAACTTATCAAAGTTCACCATTACTACACTTAATTTATGATGCTTGATAGTTAATGGCTTGCGTGATAAAACCAAAATACGCACATAACTTTTATCCTCTATTAATTGATATACTAAGGCTTTACCAACTGCCCCTGTTGCCCCTACCACTAATGCTGTTTTCATTTTTAGAATTTGTTACTGATTTGATGACAAAGTTAGCAATTAACTCATGCCCTATTCAGGAATTTATAGGTGTTATATCAACCTAAAACAAATAAACAAAGCTACTTTTTACAATTTAACAAATTAAAAATGAGCAACTTAGATAAATATTGAACACTTCGCAAATAGGCTGCGAAGTGGCAGTCAAACTTTGTACTCAGAAAATAAAACAAATAACGTCATGAAAACACTAGAGCAAATGGTTTACACCGTAAAACCTACACAGATTTTAGACAACGCATTACAGACTTTACACCGCGGTGATTTTACAGAAGCACTCCACTTATTTAACATGGTGCTTTTATTTGATAGTGAAAATAAAGTGGTACAAACTAAACGCGCCTTGTGTTACATATACATGGGCAAACTTAAAACGGCTCAAGCCATTTTAGCCAAAATGCTAGAAGAAGGCGAAAACGACTCGGAAGTGTATTTCCATCTGGCCGAACTGTATAAAATAAACTTAAACTATGATGTGGCCTTAACCTTTTTGGTTAAAGCCCTTGAATTAGAAAACCACAATGCCAATTATCTATTTATGGCTGCAGAGTTGTGTTACTTACAAAAAGATTACGATGACGCATACCTTTTTATCAATAAGGCCATTGTGGAGAGCCCTTTTAGAAAAGACCTTTATTATTGGAGAGCATTGGTATTTGTTAAATTTAACAAACCGGAAATTGCCATTGGCGATTTAAACAAAGCGCTTAGTATAGACGAGCATTATGCTGATGCCTACCGATTAAGAGCTCATTGCAAAATGTTATTGGGCGATATTGATAACTACTTAAGGGACTTAAAGTTAGCACAAAACGTAGCCGACTACCACCACAACCAACGTTTAGCGGCTTAATGCATTTTGCCATTAAGGATATATAGGGTTTTGATTACACCAAAATCGCCTGCCTAATTGTGGGCGATTTTGGTATACGAATTACAAATCCATGTGTATAAACCCCTAGATATTCACATGTTATTCACACTTTGAATGACAATGTGCATAAGGTTGGTATGAATGCTAAATTTTGTGTGTATCTATCATCTATAAATTTCGGGGAAACCAAGCCTGCTTTGTATATTTACAACATGTTTCAGAAGAAACATACAATCAGATTATCAACACTTTAAATACTAATTATCATATAATGGAAGAAAAAGTAACAGTATTAGCGAAGAGAAAAACTACCGCATTTTTGTTTGATTACTTAATGGATCAAAAAGTTATTTTCACGGTATCTCCTCGCCCAATGATTAACGATGAGTTTGAAATTGACGTGCAAATTGGCAACATTAAACAAGCCATTGCATTGGGCATGTTTTTAAAAGAAAACAAATATGAGGTTTTTGGTTTGGGCGAATTTACCAAAGTAAAAACTGTTACCAACGGAAATGGCGGTACTAAAAAAGTTGACAGCAAAGAAGATTTAACTTCGAAAGTTGCTGAAGAAGCCGCCCCGTTATTAAACTTTTAATTGGAAACCCGGTAACGGAAGTTGCCATGTTTTAATAGGTTTCATTTTTTGATTACACAAAAAAGCCCCCGATTTATCGAGGGCTTTTTTGTTTGTATTTACTAATGTTGCGATTCTTCCATTAAGTATGCTTTTATAAATTGATCTAAGTTACCATCCATTACCCCCTGCACATCACTAGTTTCTATATCGGTACGTAAGTCTTTAACCAATTTATAAGGATGAAATACATAATTACGTATTTGGGATCCCCATTCAATTCTTTTCTTCCCCGCCTCTAAAGCCTGTTTTGCCTCGTTGCGTTTGCGCATTTCTAATTCGTACAATTGCGATTTTAGCATTTTAAATGCGCGCTCCTTATTTGCACTTTGGCTTCGTTCAACCTGGCAAACAATAACTATTCCTGTTGGTTTATGAGTTAACTGAACTTTCGTTTCAACTTTGTTTACATTTTGTCCGCCTGCACCGCCACTACGCGAAGTTTGAATTTCAATGTCAGCATCCTTAATTTCAATCTCAATGCTATCATCAATTATTGGATAACAATACACTGATGCAAAAGAAGTGTGTCTGCGGGCATTGGCATCAAAAGGAGAAATACGCACCAAACGATGCACCCCATTTTCGCCCTTTAAATATCCGTATGCAAAGTCCCCTGTAATTTCTATAGAACAAGATTTTATACCTGCTCCATCACCAGGTTGCTCATCAACAACACTGGCCTTAAATCCATGTTTATCACTGTACATAATATACATACGCATCAACATCTCAGCCCAATCCTGACTCTCTGTTCCTCCTGCCCCTGAATTAATGTGAAGAATACAATTAAATTGATCTTCTTCACCGCTCAGCATATTCTTCAACTCTAACGACTCAATACAGTCAATCGCTAATTTATATGCCGCATCAACCTCCTCCTCTTCGGCTTCATCTATGGTAAAAAACTCATACAACACACTTAAATCCTCAACCGAAGTTTCAGCGGCTTCATAAGCGTCTGTCCAAATCTTTTTTTGTTTGATGCTCTTTAAAATTTGTTCTGCGCGTTTCGGGTCATCCCAAAAAGACGGTTGCAAACTTTGATTCTCTTCATCTTGTATTAATAGTTGCTTTCCATCAACGTCAAAGATACCTCCTCAGGTCTTCAACCCTTAAACGTAAAGCTTTTAACTGATCTGCTGTCATGTTAATTCTTTTTACTTTATGTATAAAAAAAGGGTTGAAATAGTTTCAACCCTTTTAAGTTTTAATATTTTTAATGCTTAGCGAATAGCACCTTCGAAAGTAGGATTACCAAATAATTTGATAAACTCTACATCTTCTTTAGCCATTTGACGAACTGCACCATTTTGTTGGACTGCACGAGTTAAGTTACTTGTAACAACCTCTGCGTTGTTTAAACGAGCACCTGCAATTGCACGTAAGTAGTACAATTCCCAGTTTAATTGATCAGGAGCCATGTTATCAATTGTAGTTTTTGCACCTGCAGCATCACCGTTTAACAATTGAGCTAAAGCAGTATTGAAATCTTTTTTGCCTGATTTATTAAACAAGCTAACTGCGTTTGCATAATCACCTTTTTTAATAGCAATCACCGCTTTGTGGTAGCTAACATCTACTCCTTTGCCTTCCGCTTGTTTGTATAAGTCTTCAGCTTGTTTGATATTACCTTTATTTTTAGCGACAACACCCATGTTAGCCAATACAACACCATTTTCTGGTGATAATTCGTTTGCACGAGTTAAGTTACTTTCTGCAGCAGCCATATCACCATTAGATGAAGCCAATGCACCTGCATTGTTAAATCCTCTCCAGTCGTTAGGGAATTTAGTTTGGAATTTATTGTAAACTTCCATTTTCTTAGCGTTATCAGTAGTGATAGTTGCTAAGTGTAACATTTCAACATCGCTTAGCGAATCGATATTAACCATTGCCAATAATTCAGCATCAGTTTTTAAAGGGGTTTGACCTTTAACTACTAACTCTGATCTACGTAATTTAGTCAACATCTCTGTTTTAATTTTTTCCCAAGATTTTTTATCGTTATCTCTAATTTGAGCCTCTTTGTCTAAATCAGATAATGAGTTGTTGTTAATGATGGCAACCAAAGCCGCTTTATTTTTTAATGAAGATGCTTCGATTAGTTTTGCTAAACCAGCCCAATCCTCTGATAAAGAAGCACCCATTGTTAAGTTTTGATCATTAACTTCAGTGAAACCTAATTTTTTCAACTCTTTTTTCATGTAGCTGAATGTAGAATTAGCACGCCCCTGAGATAGACCAGTATTTCTTTGTAATTCACCCTCAGGTGATGCGAAACCATTAATTGCTATACCTTTAACAGCCCAATTTTTATCAGACTTTAACGACTGTTTAAGTAGGTTTAACTGTTTTTTGTTACTAATTAATTTGCCAGATTTGAAGTTTGGATTAAATCTATCTCCATCAAGAGGAAAGTAAATATCAACCGACTTAGTGCTGAATGCAGCTGTGTAGGCAGTGCCATCAAATATTGGAGTTTCGCTAGATTTAACTAACAAAGGAGTAGTAATTGTTCCTTCAGCTAAAACTTTATCAGAAAAAGTACTCCCCTTAATAGCTTCTAATGTCTGGTAATTACCATTTACTTTAACTGCGAAACTTGGATACAAGGTTGCACGTTTAAGATCTGAGTTATAAGGAATCTTCTCAGTGTAAGTAATTTTACCCCCAATTTTCGAATCAATTTTAAAATCAACCGACTCCAACACTTTTTCACCACCAAGTGTTACTGCTTTAAGTTGTACATCGCCCTTAGCAGTTTTTAGGTATGGTTGAAACTGAACATTCGCTTTAGGGTTAAACGACTTAGCTGGAATGTTAGCGCTCATGGTAATTAAAATAGAGTCGCCTTTTACCTCCAACGGGTTTGGTGTTACGGTGTAATTGTTGTTACCCATGTTTGTTTTTACACTACATCCTGTGGTGATTGCTGCAGCAGCGAACAAAAAAGAGTAAGAAACCTGTTTAAGTAGTCTCATGATTTTTTATAATTTTGCAAGTGCAATTATACAAGGAATTCGTTTAATTTTACAGCACTTATTTTTAACAACACTAATTTTATTCTGCTTTGTACATCATTAAAATAAAAGGGAAGGCCAAAATACCTGATTACGTTCAACTTAGAGACGACAATTTTACCCTAATTGCCTACTTTAGAACCGACAGACCCGAGCGCGCGCTGGAAAAATGTGGATTAGGAGACAAAATTGAAGAGATTTTTAGACTCCTAAATGAAATACCTTTCGGAAAAATGCACAAAATTAATTGGTAACAAACTCATGGAAACAGTAATAGATTTAACCGATGTACAAATATTCCAAGGCCATAACCTCATATTAAGTGATGTTGACGTGAAAATTGGCCAAGGTGAGTTTGTTTATTTAATTGGCCAAACTGGTAGCGGCAAAAGCAGTTTATTGAAAACACTTTATGGCGAATTAAAGTTGGAGAAAGGATTCGGAAATATCGCAGGTTTCGACCTCACTAAACTTAAACCAAAAGACATTCCTTACCTTAGAAGGAAGTTAGGCATTGTATTCCAAGACTTTCAACTTTTAACCGACCGTACGGTTTTTCAAAATCTTTCGTTTGTGTTAAAAGCCACAGGATGGAAAGATGAGAATAAAATAAAAGACCGTATTGCCCAAGTATTAGAGTTAGTTGGCCTACAAACCAAAGACTATAAAATGCCTCATGAGTTGAGTGGAGGAGAGCAACAACGTGTTGTTATAGCGCGTGCTTTACTTAACGAACCCGAAATTATTTTAGCTGATGAACCAACCGGAAATCTAGATCCTAAAGTAAGTGATGACATCATGAACTTGCTTCATAATATCGCGCAACAAGGTACAGCTATACTTATGGCTACACATGATTACCGCATCATACAAAAATATCCTGGCCGTATTTTAAAATGTGCTCAAGGATTAGTTGGTGAAGCAACATCTCTTAATGCTATTCTTTAATTTTAATTAAACGTAAATGACCAATCAATACCGAACCTATAACCCTGACGAGTTAAAGGTAATGGAATTACAAGGTTTGATGCAAGGAGCTATTGCACCAAGACCAATATGTTTTGCGAGTACTGTTGATACAAATGGAAATGTAAATTTAAGCCCGTTTAGTTTCTTCAACATGTTTAGCACCAAACCACCTATTTTAATTTTTTCACCTGCCCGCAGAGGTCGCGATAACACCACCAAACATACTTTAGAAAATGTACTTGATGTACCCGAAGTATGTATAAACGTTGTTAACTATGGCATGGTGCAACAAACCAGCTTAAGCAGCACCGAGTACCCACGCGGAACAAATGAGTTTATAAAAGCTGGATTAACAGAAGAACCTTCTTTAACCATAAAACCACCTCGCGTAAAAGAATCACCAGTACAATTTGAGTGTGTGGTTAATCAAGTTATTCCTTTAGGCACTGAAGGTGGCGCAGGTAATTTGGTAATATGCGAGGTAAAG
The DNA here is from genome assembly GCA_041302975.1 of Bacteroidota bacterium. Classification (GTDB taxonomy): domain Bacteria; phylum Bacteroidota; class Bacteroidia; order UKL13-3; family UKL13-3; genus UBA6183. The sequence goes on along the minus strand of JBFYQC010000129.1, from coordinate 6,787 downwards.
TTAATGCATGTAAATATTGATGTATTGAATGCCGTTGGAAAAATTGACCAACAAAAAATAGATTTGGTATCACGCTTAGGTGGCGATTGGTATGCTCGTGCAAATGGCGAAGCTTTGTTTGAAGTGCCTAAACCTTTAACCACTTTAGGCATTGGAGTTGATGCATTGCCAATTGAAATTAGAACAAGCATTGTTTTAACCGGCAACGATTTGGGTATGCTTGGTAATACCGAAAACTTGCCTGATGCCAGCGATATTGAAGTATTTAAACGCATGAACAAAGAACTTCAGCATATCATCAATACACTAACTGAAGATGCCTTACTAAAGGCTAAACACCAATTGGCGCATCAATATTTAGAGCGTAAAGAGGTTGAAAGTGCCTGGAAAATCCTATTGAGTTAGTGGATATGAAAATCTGTTTACTACTTATTGGGTTGTTACTTTCTACTTTGGCTTTTTCGCAAGTTGATACCACCTATTATTTCGATGGCGATTATAGTGTTAGCTTAATCGAAGACTCTTGTGCCATAAAATCAAAACCTCCTGGCTACCCTTTTAACGGAATTGTTTCTTTGGGTAATCCCTTATTTTTATGTGATAGGATTTATTTTAAAAAGGGAGTAAAATTCGACCAAAAAAAATCGTTCGATTTTGGTTTCATTTACCTTCAATTTGATTCATCCGGATTGGTGCGCCAACATGAGTTTTACGACCATATCCGCCAAACTCACCTGAATATAAATATTAGCAATACAGGTCATGTATTTTGGAGCAATTTTAGATCGAAACATTACACCAATTATTTATTGTTTAACAACGGGCGATTTCAAGAAATAAATACCACATTAAACCATAACAACGACTCAGCAAGTGTTTCAATATTGTCGATGATAAAAAAGTACACCAATACTTCTCTTGCAAACCAATGGTTAAACCCAAACACCAATGTAAAAATAAACTTTGTGGTTACCTTTCTACCAGGCGGATTGATAAACAACTTTGGTTATGTTTATGTATTATCTAACAAGCATCAAATTCGTTTTGGCAAGTGGACCACCTACAACTTGTTTTGTGATTGTTATCAAACCAAAGAATATTACCGCAAATAAAAATCCCGCTCTGTAAAACTTCAAGGCGGGATTTTTTGTGTTACCAACTATAACATTTTAGAACTTATTCTTCCACATCATACTTTCAACGGGCTTAACACCGCGTTTGTTGTACTTCGCATTTTTCTTGGTGTTGTACATGGTTTCAATATCACCTTCAACAGAAAAATAAATTAATTGCCCAATGGGCATACCTGCATAAATACGCACCGGTTGCGCACAAGATATTTCTAAAGTCCACGTGTTACAAAAACCAACATCACCTTTACCTGCCGTTGCATGGATGTCAATACCTAAACGCCCGGTACTGCTTTTACCTTCCAAAAACGGCACATGCGCATGTGTTTCTGTATACTCGGCAGTAACACCTAAGTACAAGGTATTTGGTTGTAATACAAAACCCTCTTGAGGAATTTCAAATGTTTCGATCTTGTTATGCTCACGTGCGTCTAGTACACGGTCTTTATAAGTAGCCAAATAACGACCTAAATGCACATCATACGAGTTAGTGCCTAAACACTCTGGTTTAAAAGGTTCTATTAAAATAGTTCCTTTTTCTATCTCTTCAAGAATACGTTTGTCTGATAAAATCATGCGTTAAAAATTAAGCGTGCGCAATATAAATGGGTTGAGGAATTAACTACATAACATTTTTTAAACATTAGCTTTTTTGTTCTTAAACTTAAGGTTACGATATGCTTTAAACCAAGCTGTTTGCTGAAAAGTGCGTATAAACTTAACCTTTGCCCAAATAATTGGATACAAAAACACATTAGCCAAATAAACATGAAAAGGCAATAACTTACCAATATATCCTAAAAACTCTCGGTAGCCTTTCATTCTTTTATGGTATGATGCCCCTTGTATATCGTAAAAAGCAACCACCATATCAATAAACAAAGCTTTGTTTTCGTGGTGTTTAAAAAAAGTCATTTGCCATTTGTTATCAGCCATAATTTTCAGGCTTGCGTCCAAGTACGGCATGTAATCAAACACCGATTTGCGTGTAAAAGTGGTTTGATGACAAATTGGGTATTTAAAATAGAAATCCTTGAATGATACTTGATGTCCGCCAATATAATTAACGCCCGTGGGTTCATTCACCGTTTGCATTTTTGCATAAATAAAGTCTATGGCATGAATATCTCTGTTTACAAATACATCCTCCAAAACAGTATTGTTATAAAAGGCATCACCTGCATTTAAAAAATAAAACCATTCCCCTTTTGCTGCTTTAATGCCTTTGTTCATGGCATCATAAATACCTTTATCTGGTTCACTAATTAAAGTACCAATGTAGGCTTCAAACTTGTTGACTTCAGCAACTGTATTATCTTTACTGCCTCCATCAATAATAACCAATTCAATATTTTTATACGTTTGGTTGATTGCGCTTTCGAGTGTGTCTTTTATCAACCCTTCGGCATTGTAGCAAACCGTTATTAAACTAACTAATGGAGTATTCATTTAAAACTGACAATTACAACCTCTTTTACGAGACTTGGAAGTTTTACAAGCTTGCGTACTAACAACAGTTAGAGCTAAGGCAGCCAATATGGTGTATGTTATAATTTTTTTAAGCACAAGCAAAATTAGTAATTATGCTTAACATTGCAGCAACTTATAAAATTATGAAAGAAATTATTGATTTTGTACTACACATTAACCAACACTTACAAGACTTTGTTCAGGCATACGGAGCACTGGTTTACGCTTTGTTATTTTTAATTGTTTTTGCGGAAACGGGTTTGGTTGTAACCCCTTTTTTACCGGGTGACTCCTTACTTTTCGCGGCTGGCGCATTAGCCGCCAATGAAGTAAACAACCTCAATGTATTTCTAATTATTGTACTTCTCGTTGCTGCTGCATTAGCAGGGGATAACACCAACTACTTTATTGGCCGATACCTTGCTAAAAAAGGAGAAGGAGCCAAACTTTTTGGACTATTTACCATACGTAAAGACTACTTAGATAAAACCCATTCTTTCTACGAAAAACATGGAGCAAGAACTATTATTATCGCTCGTTTTGTTCCTATTGTAAGAACCTTTGCACCGTTTGTTGCAGGAGTAGGCAGTATGACTTACAGCAAATACATTACCTACTGTATTGCCGGTGCTATTGTATGGGTTACCATGTTAACCATGGCAGGATACATGTTCGGCAACATTGATTGGGTGAAGAAAAATTTCGAATTAGTGGTATTTGGTATCATTGGTGTATCTTTATTACCAATTGCCTTCGAATTTATTAAACATAAGTTAAAAAAAGCATAAGCCCGTTTAAGTAGTTTAATGTTACACATTAAATTCATAATACTACTAACTTCACTAAATATAAACGCTATATTTGTTTATGCCAGATACTAAAGCATGCAAAATATTCACAATATGAAAAATACCTTTTTAGCAATTTCAATTTTACTGGGCTTGGTAACGCAAGCTCAAATAACACTTACCAACGCAAACTTTGCGCAACCAGGCGACACCATTTTTTATGGAGTAGATACCACAAGAGTTAGCAGTAATTTGGCTACAACAAATGGTACAAACAAAGTTTGGGATTATTCGTCTGTTAGCAAACAAAGTGTTTCAGAGTCAGTGTTTGTATCACCCGCCAACTCTCCTGTTCCTACACCTACTAATATTACACACGTTTTGGTTGAAAATGGGAATTTAGAAGATATTGTGTTCCTAAATGTAAACTCTAATGGGGTACAAACTATTTTACCTAATCCTGTTCCTATTGGTGGTGGAGATCCTTTCCTATATTTAAATAGCATTACATTTCCACTAAACTATCTTACCCGAACTAAAGATACTTCAACCTCTAGTTTTGTGCTACCAGCCTCAATATTACAAGTACCTATTTTTGATTCAATTAGAATAACACTGACTATAAATTTAGATGTATTGTGTGATGGTTGGGGCACATTAAAAACTCCTACAGGTGATTACAACTCACTACGTTTAAAACAAAGTACCATAACTGATTTTAAATTCGAGGGAGGTTTGCCTAATCCGTTAAATCCAACCAGAATGGTTTGGACAGAAATTCCGCTTTCAAGCCTTCCATTTGAAGTGCCTGATAATCAATTAGACGTTCGTTACATTTGGCTTAGCGAAAACAGTAAATATTTCCTTGCAGAAGTAGGTATGGTAACTGACACACCAAACATACAAGAAGAATTCAGATACCAAACACCACGCCCTATTTCAACTGGATTATTGAAAAGCACAGCGAATAACATTCAAACTACATCATATCCTAACCCAGCAAATGAAGTATTGAACATTGAAGCAATATTAGCCCATCAACAAAACTATACGGTTACATTAACAGATATTACCGGAAAAGCACTAAACAGTTTTAATATGGTGGGTAATCATCAAACCAAAATAACTTTACCAACTGCCAATTTGCGCAATGGTTTATATTTTGTTCGAATTTCTGGCAGTGATGGTCAAGCAATTGTAAAATTCTGCGTTAACCGATAAATATAATTAACAAACTTGATTAAAGAGAAGGCCCTTTGCATTCAAACGGCCTTCTCTTTTTAAGTAAGCCAACTTTGATAAACAATATCTTTAGTCCAAACGCCAGTAAGTTTGGGTACCGAATCAAACAAACCAAACATAGATGCACCACTACCACTCATTGATGCATAAACCGAACCTTGTTGGTAAAGCCATTGTTTTACATGTTTAAGTTCCGGAATGCTTTCAAAAACAGAAACCTCAAAATCGTTAACTACGTCATCCTTCCATAAAACTAGAGGCAATTTGGTTATACGTTTAAGCGATTGTTTTTCGTTAAAAACCTCTCGTCTTTTGGCATACTTGTATGCAAGAGCTGTATTGCTGTGCGCACCTGTATTCACCAAAACCAAATATTTCCCGGCCAATGATAAATCAAAAGGCTCCAATTCGTGACCTTTACCAAATAAATATGCGGGTTTGTTTTGAATAAAAAACGGACAATCACTTCCTAAAACAGACGCTCTATTTTCAAGTTCCATTGTACTTAATTTAAGGTCAAAAATGCCATTCAATATTTTCAACATATAAGCAGCATCACTACTACCACCTCCCAAACCGGCTCCCATTGGTAATAATTTATTTAAATGAACCAACACCGGAGGTAAATCAAACTCATTATCTAACAATTTATAGGCACGTACAACCAAATTAGTGTCAATATTTCCGCTAATGAGTAAACCATGTTGCACGAAAACACATTTATTGTGTTTGGCATAAGCCTTGTTCTCTACACACTCAAGTATATCGCTATAACCAATGGGATAAAAAATCGTTTCAATATTATGAAAACCATCTTCACGTTTATTTATAACGTGCAGTCCTAAATTGATTTTAGCATTCGGATAACTAATCATTACTTTAATCATTTACCTTTGTACAATTGCAAATTAACGCATAAATAATGCAGGAATATAAAATTAAAATAGCCCTTTTCGCAATAGCATTTATGCTGTTTGTGGATATCTACGCATGGCATGGAATTAAACATATCCTAGAAAAAAGAGGAAAACATGTTACTCGTTGGGGCCAATGGATTTGGTGGAGTATACCGGTTATTCTTATTACCTTATTTACAGCAGGACAATTATTTATTGAATTGGAAACTAACGGTAGATACCGAGTTTATGTTGCCGCAAGTATATTCATTATTTACCTAAGTAAATTTATACTCATGCTTTTTGTTTTGGTTGATGATTTAAGGCGAGCTTTCCTTTGGTTAAAAAAAACACGAAACTTCAACCCGAGTGCTAACGAAAATAAACCTGATGCCCCAACCAATACAACTTCAATTTCAAACAAAATATCTCGAAGCCAATTCCTTACTCAAGCAGGAACACTAACTGCTGCAGCTCCATTAATATTGCTTACCAAAGGTGTATTTAAGGGCGGTTACGATTATCGCATCCATCGTGTACCCTTGTACCTAAAAAACTTACCTCCCGCTTTCGAAGGACTTAAAATTGCTCAACTTAGCGATATTCATACTGGTAGTTTATTGGATCAGGATGCTGTAAAAAAAGGGATGGATATGTTGATGGCCGAAAAACCAGATGTCATATTTTTTACAGGCGATTTAGTAAACAACGAAACCAAAGAAGCTTACAATTATGCTAATATGTTTAGTGAGTTAAAAGCGCCAATGGGTATATTCAGTATTTACGGAAATCATGACTACGGTGATTATGTGAGCTGGGAAAGTAAAGCGGCCAAACAAAAAAACTTAGACGATTTAGCTAAATTACATTTTGATATGGGCTGGAATTTAATGCGTAACGAACACGTTACTTTGGATAAAGGAGGTCAACGTATCGGTTTAATAGGAGTTGAAAACTGGGGAAATAAAGGGCGTTTTCAAAAATTTGGTGATATCAACCAAGCCATTAAAAATATGCCTGATGTTCCTGTTAAGTTATTACTCTCCCACGACCCTAGTCACTTTGATGATATTGTGAGCATTAAACATCCTGATATTGATGTAACATTTAGCGGCCATACTCATGGCATGCAGTTTGGTTTCGAATTCGGTAAAATCAAATGGAGTCCATCACAATACATCTACCCACATTGGGCAGGTTTGTATGAAGTAAACGGAAGCAGGTTATATGTTAACCGAGGTTTTGGTTTCTTGGGTTATCC
>JBFYQC010000128.1:0-8747 GCA_041302975.1 Bacteroidota bacterium | reverse complement strand
TTTCGTGTGCATGCGCTTACAGAAAATGCAAGTCTCGAATCAATAGAAAGTAAATGTTTAACAATGGTAGTTTTACCCGAACCTGATGGTGCACAAAAAATAACTACCTTATTTAGTTTAGCTTCAGAAGCTGTATTTGGTGTTTCGCTATTCATTCTTTAGCACTAAACTATATTGTTAATTTGCTCTTTAATCTTTTCCAACTCATCTTTCATTTCAACTACACGTTGTTGAATTTTAAAATGATTGGCCTTACTTCCGATGGTGTTAATCTCACGACCCATTTCTTGTGCAATAAAGCCAAGCTTCTTGCCGGCCGATTTGGTTTTCATGGTTTCTAGAAAGTATGAACAATGCTGAATTAGGCGTGTTTTTTCTTCACTAATATCTAGTTTCTCAATGTAATAAATTAATTCTTGTTCAAACCTGTTTTTGTCTAAGTTTTCTTCTTTTAATTGGCCTAATTCTGAATCAATTCTACCTCTTATGGTCTGCATCCGCTCTGGCTCTAAAGCTTCTATTTCTTTAACTAGATGCATGATGGCTTGTGTCATTCTGATTAATTCGTTAGCTAACATTTCACCTTCCTTTTGTCTGAATTTTTCAAACTCGGTAAATGCTAAATTAACCACATGTAACAAGGTTTTTAAGTCATCTTCATTGTTTTCGTCTTCCACCGGTTGAAACAAATTTGGCATTTGTAAGAGGGTAGAGGCTAACATTTGAGGGTTTAAACCAGATTCGTTACAAACTTGTGTAAGTTCTTTGATGTAGTAAGCTGCAACATCTTTGTTAACTGGCATTACTTTATCTTCAGCACGTTTAAATTGCACATTTATGTTAACCTGGCAACTTCCACGCTCAACCAATTTGGTTAGTTCTTTCCGAACCTCATGATCTTTGCTCTGCCACACTTTGGGCATACGCAGGTTTATCTCCAGAAATTTGTTGTTTAACGATTTGAATTCGGCTTTAACGGTAAAACGTTCGGTGTCTACCTCAGCCTGACCGTAACCGGTCATTGATCTTAGCATAGTGTTTAACTTTGGGCAAAAGTAAGATAATCACTTGAAACGACAAACATTGACACATGTTCATTTATGTTTCACTTAATTGTTTACCTTTAAGTTGCTCCAATTTTATCTAAAAAAAAGAGCTGCATTTTTTTGCAGCTCTTTAATGTGTTTTGAAAAACAGGATTAAACCAAATTAATTTTAATACGTTTTCCTATTTCTTCTATATCAGATTTAAACTTTTTGTCTGTTTCAATTAAATCGTTTACAGTTTGGCAAGCATGTATAACCGTAGAGTGATCGCGGCCACCAAAGTGCATGCCAATTGTTTTTAATGATGCCTTAGTTAAATCTTTAGCGTAATACATAGAGATTTGACGGGCTTGTACAATTTCACGTTTACGGGTTTTTGATTTTACCAAATCAACTGGAATGGTAAAGTAATCGCACACCAGTTTCTGAATAAATTCGATTGATATTTCGCGAGAAGAATTTTTTACGAAGTTTTTCAATATTTGCTTAGCCAACTCAAGCGTAACTTCTTTGCGGTTTAATGATGCTTGCGCTAAAAGCGAAACCAATGCACCACGTAATTCGCGTATGTTGTTGTTAATATTGTGTGCAACATACTCAACTACATCACGGCTTAAAGTAATACCATCATTATACATCATGGTTTCTAATATACTCAAGCGTGTTTCAAAATCAGGTTGTTGCAAATCGCAAGATAAACCCCACTTAAAGCGAGACAACAAACGTTCGTCCATACCTTTTAAATCTTTAGGAGCACGATCGCTGGTTAATATAATCTGTTTACCTTGTTGATGTAGGTGATTAAATATAGTGAAGAAGATTTCTTGTGTCTTTTGCTTGTTCTCCAAAAACTGAACGTCATCTACAATTAATACATCAACATTTTGGTAAAAGTTTAAAAAGTCTTGACTGCTATTGTTACGCACCGACTCAACATATTGGTTAGTAAACTTTTCTACCGGTACATACAAAACAATTTTATTCTTGGTGTTTTGCTTAATCATGTTACCAATAGCTTGAACCAAATGGGTTTTCCCTAAGCCAGTTTCACTAAATATCATTAATGGATTAAAAGAAGTACCACCTGGTTTATTAGCAACTGCAAAACCTGCTGAACGTGCCAAACGATTACAATCACCTTCAATAAACGTATCAAAGTTTAATGATGGATTTAGGTTACTATCAATATTAACCTTTTTTAAACCTGGTATAATGAATGGGTTTTTTATGTTGCTGCTTAAATTAAGCGGCATGCCAACATTTTGTGTATCTGATTTATGATTATTACTACCCGGTAGGTTAACAACATATGGGTTAGCGTTATTGCTGCTGTTTTCAACAATAATATTATATTCTAACCTTGAACCAGGGCCTAACTCTTGTTTTAGCGTTTTTTTAAGAAGGGTTACATAATGTTCTTCTAGCCATTCGTAAAAAAACTGACTTGGAACCTGTATAGTTAATATCTTATTGTCTAGTTTAACCGATTTGATGGGGTCAAACCATGTTTTGAAACTTTGAGGTGATACATTGTCTTGAATCAATTTCAAACAGTTATTCCAAACACTTTCAGCAGTTTTATCAGTCATAATTAATACTCTTTTCGTTTGTGAAAATGGAGTATTTATTGTTAATAAAAAAATTTTTTTTACGTGAGATTTTGTTTGGAAAATTCAATAAGCGTGTAACTGATTGTATTTGTTGTTTTTTAAAATCAATGGTTTAAAAAAAATGCGACATTTTGAATTAAAAATTTTGTTTATAACCCCTAGATTTATGTTTAAAACTTACACTTGTATGTACAATTATCAACGTGTTTCAACAGTATTTTGGATTGATGTCTAGATTACTGCCTATCCCCATCTTTACTGTGTTTTTAGTGCTGTCGAAGTAAAAATCTATTTTGCCTAATTGTAAGCCTGCCCATCCTACTTGGTTGATAATTACGTCTTTATTCAAAAGGTTTTTTATAATGACAGGTTTTGGTAAAAAGGTGTGGGTATGTCCACCAATTATAACATCAATAAATGCTGATTTTTCGGCAAACTTTTTATCGCTTAGTTTATCATTTTGGTATTCAAATCCTAGGTGTGATAGACATATTACTAAGTCACAATCTTTTTGGGTTTTTAACTCTTTGGCAAGGTTGCTAGCAATATCAATTGGGTTGCGATATACTATTTCTCCGTATAACTCCTTTGGCACCAAACCCTCCAACTCAATACCAACTCCTATCACTCCAATGTTAATCCCACCTTTTTTAAATATGCGGTAAGGTTTTACCTTATCTGATAAAAGTGATTTACTAAAATCGTAGTTGCAGTTTATAATATCAAACTTGGCGTTTTGCAATTGGTTAATAATACCTTCAATGCCATTGTCGAAGTCGTGGTTACCAAGGGTGGCTGCATCATAACCCATTTCACTCATCAACTTATATTCAAGTTCACCTTCAAAAAAGTTAAAATATGGTGTACCCTGAAAAATATCTCCTGCATCTAATAACAATACGTGTTTCTCTTCTGCTCTTATTTTTTTTATTAAAGCTGCGCGCGTTGCAGCACCTCCCATTCCGGCAAACTTTCCACCATCTTTAGGAAAGGCTTCAATACGGCTATGCCAATCGTTGGTGTGTAATAACGTAACCTTAATTAAATCGGGTTTGGCTAATGTACTTAAAGGAAGCTCGTTAAGTATGGCTAGTACACCTAATTTAGCACCTGTTTTTATAAAGCCTCTTCGATTAATTTTGTTTGATGCGTCCATTGTTATTGCCTTTAATGGTTTGGTTGGTTTTTACATAGTCAATAATAGCATCTCGCAATTTGTAGTTAAGGTTGATTCGTTTTCCTTTTGCAAACATTTTTGCGCCATCTCCTCCATTAGCTACATAATCTGTGGTAGCTACGAAATATGTTTTTGACTCATTAAATGGTTCACCTTTTATTTTAATGTTAGTAGCCTCCCCAGTCTCTATAGTAAGTTCTACACCACTAACAGGTGCACCTTTCCATTTAGCTATCCAAGCAAATAATTCTTTACAAGCTGTACCATCTAATTCAATCACTTCAATCATGTTATCAAATGGCATCAACTCATAAATTTTCCCAACAGTAATTGAACCTTTTTGTATGTTAGGAATACGCACGCCACCAGAATTTAATACACAAAAATCTACTGTAGGATTGTTGTTTTGTGCAAATACCAAACATGCATCAGCAACAAAGTTACCCAATGTTCCATCGGGTAGTTCTTTAGTTAAGGTATTTTCTGCTAAACCAATTACCTCATTCATTTGCACATCCAATTTTTGTTTGTACGGTGCTATCATGTTGGCAATGGCGGTATCATATAATTGTAGGCTATCGGCAATTACACGTATGTTATTATCCGTGTGTTTAGCAAGTTGATAAGGGCCGCTGCATGCACCAACCAACAATATGCCAATAGCAAACAATAAATTTTTCATATAAATAATTATGCCCTGTATTCACCAAATGTTTTACGGAAAACATCCGCTACTTCACCCAAAGTTGCATATGCTTCAACCGACTCAATAATGGTTGGCATTACATTGCTGCCATCTTTTGCGTTTTGTTCTAACCTGGCTAATAATTGTTGTACGTTGTTTTCATCGCGCTCGGCTTTAACCTTAGCAATTTTTTCTGTTTGAATTTTTCTGATGCTGTCATCAACTTTAAACAGAGGTGGAGCAACTTCTTCTTCTGATGTAAACTTGTTTACGCCAACAATTACCTTTTGGTTATTTTCAATAGCTGTTTGATAACGATAGCTTGCATCGGCAATTTCTTTTTGCATGTAACCTTCTTCAATGGCACTAACTGCGCCACCCATACCATCAATTCTTTCAATGTATTTCCATGCTTCGGCTTCAATTTGGTTGGTTAATTCTTCTACAAAATAACTTCCACCCATTGGGTCAACCGTATCTACTACGCCACTTTCGTAAGCAATAATTTGTTGGGTACGTAAAGCAATACGAGCTGCATTTTCAGTAGGTAAACTTAATGCCTCATCAAAACCATTGGTGTGTAAACTTTGTGTACCACCCATTACAGCCGCTAAGGCTTGTAATGTAACACGCACAATATTGGTATCGGCTTGTTGTGCTTGTAAGGTGCTTCCTCCGGTTTGAGTATGGAAACGTAACATTTGTGCTTTAGGATTTGTAGCACCTAAATCTTTGGCCATTCGTGCCCACATTCTGCGTGCTGCACGAAATTTTGCTATCTCTTCAAAAAAGTTGTTGTGCGCATTAAAGAAAAAAGATAAACGCTGTCCAAATACATTGATGTCTAGGCCTTTATCTATAGCAGCTTGTGCGTATGCTTTGGCATTACTTAAGGTAAATGCAATTTCTTGCACTGCCGTGCTTCCGGCTTCGCGTATGTGATAACCACTAATTGATATGGTATTCCATTTCGGTACTTCCTTGCTGCAATACTCAAAAATATCGGTGATGATACGCATGCTGGGCTTAGGTGGATAAATATAAGTACCGCGTGCCGCATACTCTTTTAAAATATCGTTTTGTATAGTACCTGATATTTTTTTGATATCAGCACCTTGTTTTTTGGCCAATGCAATATACATAGCCAATAGGGTAGAGGCGGTAGCGTTAATGGTCATTGAGGTGGTAATTTTTTCCAACTCAATACCATCAAACAAAATTTCAATATCGCGTAAGGTATCAATAGCCACACCAACTTTACCCACTTCACCTTCACTCATCATGTGAGTGCTGTCGTAACCAATTTGCGTAGGCAAATCAAAAGCCACACTAAGGCCCATGGTGCCGTTTGCCAGCAAATACTTGTAGCGTTTATTGCTTTCTTCGGCAGTACTAAAACCTGCGTATTGGCGCATAGTCCAATGGCGGCCACGGTACATATCGGGTTGTATGCCGCGTGTGTATGGAAACTGTCCCGATAATTCTTCCATGGGAATTGGTGTATTGTATATAGAATTGATTTCAATTCCTGAATCGGTCATTCTTTTATCGCTCATGCTAAATAGGTGTTTCGGTTTTAAAACCAGCAATTAATTAATCAAACAATAAGTGGAATTCTTTACGTAAAAACTCCAGTGCCATGTGGGTAGGAATACTTTCTTTTTCCATCATGTTTTCAAAAACTGCTTTGCTTAAATCAAGTCCAACCGCATTAGGACCAAGACTGCTATATGCAGTATTAATAATGTTAATCATTTCTTCTTTGGCAATACGTACCATTTGCCATGCTTGAGGTGATACGTATACCTGTTGAGAAACATTGTGGTTAAATTCGTTATTGATATCTTGAATCAAAGCAATTTTTAATTGAGTAGCGCTAATTCCAGGCTGGCTTACTCTAAAAATAAGGTTATTCGGGCTCATGCGTTCCATTAATATCACAACACGTTCGTATGCTTGTAGTTTTAATGGGGTAATTAATTTGTTGGTTTCTAGTTTTAGTTCTGTTTGTCTGCGTTGATACTCGTTGTCGAAAAAGTTTTTAAGCATGTACTGCACAATACCAAAAACCACAACGGCCGGAATAATGTACTTTAAAACTTCTAGTAATGATAAAATATAATCTGTTGATTTTTCCATAATGTCTATTTTAATGGCAACCTGCCAAGCATGGGCGAATTTAATCACAATAAGCACTTCTGCAAAGCGGGTGTTTCTAAAATATGGCAATAAAATGTAAACCATGTGTAAACGTGGGTAACTAAATACCAATAAATAGTAAGGTGGTGTATTTTTGTTTAGTTAAGATGAAAAAGGCCAAGCAAAACATAATCAGTACAGTAAGTAGCGAACCAAAGGATTTTGAGCGTGAAGAACCAATAGAAAAACCGGTTTCGAAAGGGGCGAAAAAAAATGTCGAACCTGTTTCGGGTAAATTGGCTTTTTTAAAAGATGAACGTTTTTTAAAAATTACAGGTTTGGTGTTTTTGCTTAGTTCTGTATTTATGGCCTTTGCATTTGGGTCATTCCTTTTCAGTTGGCAATACGATCAAAATATTGCAAAGGGATTAGGTTGGGATGTTTTTTTAGAAAATGACCCTGATGCTGCTGAAAATATTTTAGGAAAACTAGGAGCTTGGGTGGCTTACGTTTTTATGTACAAAGGTTTTGGTATTGCATCCTTTGCTTTTGTATTAATATTTGGGTTGATAGGTATAAAACTACTCACCGACACAACACCTTTACCTATTGGTAAAACCATCAGGTATAGTTTTTTTGGCGTATTGTGGTTTTCGGTAACCTTGGGTTTAATATTTACTGATGTTTGGCAAATATTAGGTGGTGCGTTTGGCCACTATGGTTATTTGTACTTAAAAGGGTTAATCGGAACGGCCGGGGCTGCTTTGGGCTTAATATTTTATTTGCTGGTGTTTTTGGTGGTGGTATTCAACATCAAATTTTATCAACCCAAACCAAAACCCGAACCCGTTGAACCGGAGCAAGCAAATGAACCTGAAAACTTAGGAAACATTACTTTAAGTACTGCTGCATTGGCTGCACAAGAAGTAGAGGCTGAGCCTTTAAATCCGGATGATTTTATCTTAACCGTTAAAGAAAATATTGTTGAACCTATCGAAGAACCTCTCCTTGAAAATGAACCTGAAATTGCAGAAGAACCAGTTGAGGAATTAACCCCTAATGCTGAACCAGAAGCCGAGGAAGAAGAAAACAATGTACCCATTGTTCCCTTGGTAGTTGCAGGCACATTGGCATCAACATTGGCCAATGCAATTACGCCCGAGCCAACCGAAACGCCAAGCGTATTAACAACTGATAGCGGTTTGGTATTAGAAGTACAAGAAACTCCCGAAGAAGATGAAGAAGTGGTTGATAAACCGGAGTATGGTGGAATAGATACCGAGTATGACCCCACTTTAGATTACAGCAACTACCAGTTTCCAACCTTAGATTTGTTGAATGATTATGGTGGCGAAAGCAAATCGACTGTGGAAGCAGCCGAGTTACAGATAAAAACCAAAATGATTGAAGATACCTTGAAGAACTACAACATAGGTATCAAAAAAATATCAGCTACCATTGGTCCCACTGTTACTTTATACGAAATAGTCCCACAAGATGGTGTGCGTATTGCTAAAATTAAAAACTTAGAGGACGATATTGCGCTAAGTTTAGCCGCATTGGGTATACGTATTATTGCACCAATTCCCGGCCGTGGTACCATTGGTATTGAAGTACCCAATGAAAAACCGGCTATGGTAAGCATGCGCAGTGCATTAAGCAGCGCACGTTTCCAAAATGCGGATATGGATTTACCAATTGCTTTTGGTAAAAATATTCAGAACGAAGTTTTTGTGGCCGACTTGGCTAAAATGCCTCATTTGCTTATGGCCGGTGCAACCGGACAAGGTAAATCGGTTGGGTTAAATGCCATTTTGGTTTCGTTGTTGTACAAAAAACATCCATCGCAAATTAAGTTTGTGTTGGTAGATCCTAAAAAGGTAGAGTTAAGTATTTATAAAACCATCGAGCGTCACTTCTTAGCAAAAATTCCGGGCGATGCCGATGCCATTATTACCGACACTAAGTTGGTGGTAAATACACTTAACTCGTTATGTGTGGAAATGGATACACGCTACGATTTGTTAAAAGACGCACAAGTACGTAACCTTAAAGAATACAACGCCAAGTTTATAAGCCGCAGGTTGGT
>JBFYQC010000127.1:0-8977 GCA_041302975.1 Bacteroidota bacterium | reverse complement strand
AAAGCTACCGAAATTAAGGTGGTGGAAATGGCGCAAGGACAAAAAATAAGCCGATTTATTGCTTGGACGTTTTTAACGCCAACCCAGCAAAAAGACTGGATGGATAAGCGTTGGAAGTAGGGGTTAATGTTAAACTTTTAAATCCTTTTTTTCTTAGGGTTTTGTCTTGTATCCCAGATTAAGATTAACTCTATTTTGTTGTTTTTTACGCGATAAATAAGCCAATTGTGTTTGGTAATGAGCAATTCTCTGTAACCTCTTTTTACTGAATTTCTGAATATGACGTTATCTTTTTCTAATAAACTGAGTTTGCGCTTAAACGTATCTATGAAACCATTTACTTCACGCTCAGTCCAGTTGGTTTCAAGGTAATTTATTATTTTATTGAAACTGTCAATGGCTTCTTGCGTCCAATAAATTTCTAATGCCATTTTTTTAGTTGTTTTATGGCATTTTCGTGTGTTATAATTTCTCCTGAATCAGCTTGATGAATGCTCTTTTCAATGGATAACCTGATTTCATCGGGCATACTTTCCCAACTATCTGTTTCCTCAGATGAGATAAATGCTTTTATGCGAGCAATTAATTCTTCGCTGTCAATATTAAATATCTTCTGCGCAAGTTTTATTTTTTCTAGCTCAAGGTTCATAACACTCAGTTTATAACTTCGAATTTAACTAATTTCAGTTGAATTTATCACTGTAGGTTGATAAAATGCTTTCGTAGTATATAAAATTAAGGCTGTTGGTGATGATATACCAGGAGCTAATGTAGGCTCACCTAAGTAAGTATTGTTTGAGGTTATTCTACTATCTTCGCAAATTCAATGAAAACGCTTTTAACTACACTTAACGCCAAATACATACACCTTAATTTAGCCATCAGGTTGTTGTACGAACTTAACCATCAAAAACATGAAGGATTGGATTGGCATGAGTTTACCATTAAAGAGAAACCGGAAGATATTGCCGATAAGTGCAAAGATTATGATGTGGTGGCATTTAGTTGTTACATATGGAACATCACACAAACTTTAGCAGTTGCGCGTGTTTTAAAAAGCATCAACCCCAATATAAAAATACTTTTAGGTGGACCAGAAGTAAGTTATGATTATACTGATTTAATTAAATTGGATGAGGTTGATTATATTATTGTGGGCGAAGGCGAAATACCTTTTACCGAGTTATTAAACAACTATCCCAACGTACAAGGTATACCTAATTTAGTGCAAAAGGTTGATGGGGAAATGGAGTTTTTTCCGCAACAAGTTACGTTTGATTTATTGAATTATACAGGCGTTAATCCATACAAAAACGACCCACCACAAGATTTATACAACAAAGTTTGTTACATAGAAACATCGCGTGGTTGTCCCTACAAATGCGAGTTTTGTTTGGCCAGTTTGGATAATAAAGTAAGGTACTTACCTATTGATGATATTAAACGAAACTTGGCTTATTTAATGGAGCATGGACGTACCATTAAATTTTTAGATAGAACGTTTAATGTAAAAAAGGATTTTACGATTGATATCTTCAATTTTATTTTAGAGCGTTATAAGCCGGGGCAAGTTTTTCAGTTTGAAATTACAGCCGATATTGTTCATCCTGATATTGTAGAATACATTCAGGAGCATGTACCAGAAGGTTTGTTTAGGTTTGAAATTGGTATTCAAACCGTAAATCAAAAGGCTAATTTGCAAGTAAGCAGGAAGCAAAATTTTGATAAAACAAGTGCCGTAATTAAGCAGCTGGACAACAAAATTGAAATGCACCTAGATTTAATTGTGGGCTTACCTTTGGATGAATGGGCCGATATTAAATACAGTATAGAAGAAGTGTTTAAACTCTATCCACCTGAATTACAATTAGGGTTTTTAAAGTTTTTGAAAGGCACACCCATGCGCTTAAAGCATGAACAACATGGCTACATTTTCGACCCAATGCCACCTTACCAAATTATAGAAAGCAACTATTTGAGTAAAGAAGAGTTACACAAAATAACTTTGTTGGAAGAAGCATTGGAAGTGTATTGGAATAAAAAACGTGCCACGCATACGCTTAAATATGCAGCAGAGAAATACGGTATTTTCGATTTTTTACTGAACCTAGGAACATATTTTGATGCGCATTATGATTTTCATAAACATACCTTGTATGATGCTTACGATGCCCTACAAGCTGTAATAAAATTACATTACCAAGCTGATGAAGTAATGATGCAATTGGTGGCTTTAGATTATTACCTGCATCATAAACTCAAACCCAAAACCATGTATATGGAAGAGGTGAGTCGTGAGGAAAAAACAAGTGTAATTAATGAGTTAGCATTAAACCACCATAAGTACAGGTTTATGATTTTCCCTTTTACTTTTGATGTAGAGGCTTGGATAAAGCAAGGTGAAATCATTAACCAAAGCTACACTGCCATTATACAATACAATGGCGAAACCAAAGCACAGTTAGTTTCCAGTAAAATTGCCCAACACCAATAATATCATGCAAAAACAAGGCGGAACACGGTTAAATAAATTTATAAGTGAAAGTGGTTTGTGTAGCAGGCGTGAAGCAGATCGATTTATTGAGAATGGGAATGTAACCATTAACGGACGTAAAGCGCAAATTGGCGACCAAGTGTATGCCGGTGATAGGGTAACCGTTAATGGAAATAAATTAGAGCCTAAAAAAGATGATAAGCTAGTTTTTATTGCACTAAATAAGCCTGTAGGAGTAACAAGTACAACTGAAATTGGTATTGCTGATAACATCGTAAGGTTTGTGAACCACCCGGAGCGTATTTTCCCTATTGGCAGGTTAGATAAAGATTCGCAAGGATTGATATTTTTAACCAACGATGGTGATGTGGTAAATAAAATATTACGTGCCGGGAATAAACATGAGAAAGAATATATAGTTACGGTTAATAAACCTTTAACCGAAGAAGTAATAAATGGAATGGCCAACGGAGTTCCAATGTTGGGTGTGGTTACCAAAAAATGTAAGGTTGTACAAGAGGGGCCAACTGTTTTTAAAATAACACTTATACAAGGGTTAAACCGCCAAATACGAAGAATGTGTGAGCACTTTGGATATGAGGTGAAAAAGTTAGAACGCGTACGTATCATGAACATTGGGTTAAATAAATTACCTGTTGGCGATTGGCGCGATTTAACTTCCAATGAGTTGGATATTATTTATGGTATGATTGAAGACTCGAGTGATGTGGATGAGAAAAAACAGAAATCTACTAAAACTAAACCCGCTAATAAGCCAAAAACCGGTACTCATAAATCACCCGACCAACCAAAAGCAGGACATAACCAAGATAAGCGCAAACACAAAAGTGGTAAAAACAACTCATCTAAAAATGGAGGTTTTAAACCTAAATCAAACCATACACGTAAAAGAGGAAGGTAGTTAGGTTTACAATGTTTATCTTGTGCATTCAAACCAAAATATTGATAAACTATGTCTGCTTTAATTGTTGCGCTAATTGTTGTTTTAGTTTTATTTTTAAGCATTGTAACCGTACAACAAGGTACAGTGTCTGTATTAACCATGTTTGGTAAGTACCGCAGGATTTTATATCCGGGTTTAAATTTCCGTATTCCATTACTGGAAGTTATTTTTAAGAAAATTTCTGTTCAGAATCGTTCCATCGAGTTAGATTTTCAAGCCATTACACAAGATCAAGCCAATGTGTATTTTAAAGCTATGTTGCTTTATAGTGTGGTTGATAACAAAGAAGAAACCTTAAAAAACGTTGCGTTTAAGTTTGTAAACGAACGCGATTTTATGACGGCCTTAATTCGCACTATTGAAGGTGGTATTCGCGGATTTGTGGCAACCAAAAAACAAGCAGAGATTCTTTCATTACGTAAAGAAATTGTAGAATACGTAAAAGAGGGAATTGATACAGTTGTTGAAACCTGGGGTTTTCACCTATTAGATTTACAACTAAACGACATTACGTTTGATGAAGCCATTACAAAAAGTATGGCGCAAGTTGTGGCCTCAAGTAATTTAAAAGCAGCTGCCGAAAATGAAGGACAAGCGTTATTGATTACTAAAACTAAAGCTGCCGAAGCTGAAGGTAATGCCATTAAAATTGCAGCCGAAGCGGAGAGAATTGCAGCACAGTTGCGTGGTCAAGGTGTGGCTTTATTCCGCCAAGAAGTTGCACGTGGTATGAGTGAAGCTGCCAAAGAAATGAAAGTAGCAGATTTAGATGCATCTTTTTTATTATTTAGTATGTGGACGGAATCCATTAAAAACTTTGCTGAGAATGGAAAAGGAAATGTTATCTTTTTAGATGGTAGCACAGAAGGAATGGACAGAACGATGAAACAAATGATGGCCATGAATAGGTTAGATGAGTTCGATAAAAAGTAATTCTAACGAACAAAAAACGCCAACAGCTTTAATAGGTTGTTGGCGTTTTTACTTTTATTCTATTGGTCGAGCCAGCTTTTAAATTCGCTGGATCTTTCACGACTTACAATAACCTCATCGCTAATTGTTGGATTTAATTCAACTTTTAATTTTCCGTTAAAATAGGTATGTATTTTTTTTATGGATTTGAAATTAGCAATAAACTGTCTGTTGATTTGAAAGAATGATTTAGGATCTAATTGTGTGGCAAGTTCATCCAAAGTATAATCTACGATGCAGTTTTGCTTTTGGTGTGTGATTAAACTTACCAGTTTATCGTGTGCATAAAAATACGCAATTTCATCAGTTGAGATAGATTGGAGCTTTGTGCCGTTTTTTATTAAAAACCTATTTTTATAGCTGTTGATTTGTGCTTGTGGTTTAAGTTGCAAAATCAATTGTTTTATCTCTGTGGCATAATCGATGGGTGTTATTTGTATCGACTTAAACTTTTGTATAGCCTGCGCTAACTCTGGTTTAGCAATTGGCTTTAGTAAATAATCAATGCTGTTTACTTTAAAAGCTTTTAATGCAAACTCATCATAGGCTGTGGTAAAAATAACCGGACAAGTAATTTTTGTTTGGTTAAATATTTCAAAACTTTGTCCATCTGCTAACTCAATGTCCATTAATGCCAAGTCTACTTCATTAGCATAATTTTGGAAGAGCAATACAGCATTTTCTATGCTATCTGCAGTTGCTAAAATGTGAGCTTCCGGACTTACCTCTAATAGCATCTTTTTTATCCGATTTAAGGCCGGTATTTCGTCCTCAATAATAATAACTCTCATATAATTACAATAATGGTAATGCTACTGTAAATTCATCATTTGTTTCAGTGATTTCTACTTCTGATTCAGTTAAAAAACTGTACCGATGCACAATGTTATTTAATCCAATTCCATTGCTTTCGTTCATTATTTGTTTACGTTGTAAATTATTCCTCACAATAAATTTTTCATTAACTATACCCATATAAATGTACAGTGGTTTTGCTGAGGATATGATATTATGTTTAATGGCATTTTCAATTAAAATTTGAAGTGCTAGCGTTACAATTTTTTTATCGGCTAACTCTTTAGGTATATCTACGTGTACTTTTAAGTTTGTTCCAAACCTAATTTGGTTGAGGTAAACATAGGCGTCTACAAAGGCCAACTCTTCTTTTATTTGAACAATTTCTTTGTCACGTTGCGTAAGTAAGTATCGGTATACACTCGAAAGTTTTTGCACAAAATCGTTTGCTGTTTTCGGGTTCTCTTCAATTAAACTTGATAATGTGTTTAACGAATTAAACAAAAAATGTGGGTTGATTTGACTTTTGAGGGCTTCGTATTCGGCCGATATACTTTCTCGTTTCAACTCTTCTTTTTCTTTAATAGAGTCTTTCCAAAACCTGAAAAAAGCGATTGAAACAAAAACGCTATTAATAAATAGTGTGAGTACGATACTAACTACCAAGTAAGTAATTGTTTCTTTCGATTTTAAATCACAAGGATGTCCATTAATTAGTGGAAATATAACCAAATTAAAAAAGTAGGTACTTATTATAGGCCACAGTAATGCTATTGTACCACTGATAATTAGTTTAACATGTAAATGCTTATCCCATCCGTAAAGTCTGTCAATAATATCCATCAGCAACACATTGCCGTTCCAGATAATACCTATTAGTATAAATGAAGAAAGTATGCTTTTCATAAGCTCTTCTGCTGGTAAGTCGAATTTACCTAGCGAACCAAAAAACAAAGCCATCAAACCGATAATAAGATGACGAATTACAATGTCTTTCTTATTAAAAATGCCTGGACTTACTTTATACCTTAATGCCATAAAATTTAAAAAGGAAATATACTATAAAAAGAGTTAAAGCTTTATCCAATGAATAAAGCTTTCAAAACAATTAGAAGGTAAACCTAAACATGGGAACAGGGAAAAAACCTTGTTGGTATTGATAGGAAATGGTGTTGTTGTATTTATTGTAACCTTGGCTAAACACGTTTTGGTGGCTGGTTACATTTTGAAAATCTACACCAAACTCCATTGAACTTTTTTTGTACTCCTTACGGAAACCTATTTTTACATCCGCTCTAAAATAGGCGCTTTGTTGTTCGCTAAAAGCTCTCGTATTGTCGTAAGTTGCTTGTCCACGTGCTTGCGAAGCAACAAAATCAAGTGGTGTAAAATACTTACCACCTATAGAGGTTAATCTTATGTTGGCATAAAGCACGTTTCCTTTTTTGCCTAGATTAAATTCTTTACCTGCCAGTATATTGGCTGCGTATTTGGTGTTAAATGCCGTATTACGCTCAATGCCATCACTGCCTTTATACTTGCTATCAAAAACAGACCCGGTCGCTAATAAATAAAATCCTTTATCAAAGTAACGTTCTATGGTTAATTCTACGCCATAGTTTTCTCCGGTTCCGTTGTTAACCAAATCAAACTCATCAGTGGGAACAAATGCAGCACCGGTATTTAAACTAGAAAATGAACTTAAATATGCATTTACCGGCACCTTGTCTATATATTGATAATAGGCTTCTATTTTAAGTTTCCATAGTTTATTGATGTTGTTTTCATAACCAATAACCCCATGGTTAGAGCGAATAAAATCTAAATCTTTATTGGTTTCTTTGCCGAGTGCATTGCGTAAAAAGATGTTATAGGTGGGTAAGGTTTGATGGTGTAATCCATAGCCAAAATTAAAGCTTGCTTTCTCACTTACCATATAGCGTAAACCAATTCGTGGTTCAATTACCAATTGTTGGTTTACATTAAAGTATTGACTGTGTAATCCAATGTTTGTTGTAAAACGTGGTCCAAATCGATGCTTCCATTGCACATATCCTTGTGTGAGGTTAATGGCCCCTTTTTGGTCTACCATAATCGTGTCAACTGTTCCTTTATTGTAAACATTCTTATTGAAGTAGTCGAATTGCGTATAATCGTTGGTAAACCCGGCATGTAATACATTTTTTGCATTAAATTTATGGGTAAGGTTAAACACAAAAGAGTATTTGTTATCTTTAAAATTACCCTGACCAATTCTGTATGTTTGGTCTGCTGTTCTGTCAATGCTATCTGATGTATAGTAGTTATAACTTTGGCTTGCAGCTAAAGTTGTTTTTGCCCAAGTTTTAGCACCAATGTTTTTTTCATAACTTAAGGCAACAACACCACTTCTAAATCTTGGAATTGTATTTTCATCCCTCGATCCATAAAAATCTATTTCGGTGGTGTCTACTTCTTCACCTAACAAATCAATTGCACTAACCCCACCCATTCCCCATAAACTAATTTTACCTTTTCCTTTTGTAGGTATAGCAATTTTAAAATTAATATCTTGGTAAAGTGGAGTTGCTGCACCTGTTCCCGGATTAATTCCAAAGTTTTTCATTACTGCCAGGGTCGAATAACGGTAGTTGAAAATATAGGTTGCTTTTGATTTTTTAGAAAGTGGACCTTCTGCACCAACTTCAAAACCATTAAACCCAATTTGACCGATGAACTCATGTTTTTCATAATTTCCTTCACGTAGTACCAAATCAAAAACACCACCATTGGCATTGCCATATTGCGCTGGGAATGCACTTGTGAAAAAATCACTTTTACCTATGTTGTTTGCATTTAGAATACTTACTGGTCCTCCGGTATTAAAGTTGTTCCCAAAATGGTTAGGATTAGGAATATTAACTCCTTCCATTTGCCACAACATAGCGTTGGGTGAGTTTCCCCTTATTACAATATCATTTCGGCTATCGTTGCCTGCAACTACCCCGGCAAAATTAGCCGCCATTCTGCTAGGATCACCCAAAGCACCTGCAAATTTTTTTGTATCATCCGGGTTAAATGAGCGCGAACTCACTGTTGCCATTTCATTATTGGTTACTGTTCTGTCTATTTTACGGTTATAGCTAATTACGGCTTCATTCATTGTAGTTACAGCCTCAGTCATACTAAGGTTTAATATCACTTCTTTACCTGCCGATACAATTACATCAGGTACATTTAAATTCTCGTATCCTAAATAGGTTATTTTAAGTGTTACACGACCTACTTCTACTTGTTGTATTTTAAAATAACCATCGGCATCAGTGGCCGATCCTTTTGTAGGGTTTGTATTAACTACTAAAATACTTGCACCAACTATTGGCTGTTTACTGTCTTGGTCAATAATTTTTCCTCTTACTGTTTGTGTGCTTTTTTGCGCCCAACTAGGTCCGGATGTGCATAGTATCAATACCAATAATAAGTGTTGAACGATGTTGCGAAAAATAATTCCAATAATTCGTTCTGTAAGATCAACTAAGTTAATTAATGATTTCATTGATGTATTAATTATAGCACAAATGTGCAAAGGTGAGTACATACTTTAAGTTGAATGAAGACTAAATGATTATTTAGTGTGATGAAACGTATAAAGTATTGGATAAAGCGTAACAAAAAAGGCAACCCGTAGGTTGCCTTTTTTACTATTAAGTTATGATTGATTATTCTTTAATCAACTTAGTTACCATTTCATTGTTACCTGCGTTTACTTTTAC
>JBFYQC010000126.1:0-2502 GCA_041302975.1 Bacteroidota bacterium | reverse complement strand
CATGAGTTACAGCAGTGGAATGCCTACCGGAAAAATGTTAGGTTTTACCATGCAACGTGAGGAGAATACAACAACTTTGTAATTTGTTTTAAACCAATTTTTAAAAAGCCACAGGAAAATTTTCTGTGGCTTTTTAGTTAAACAAATAAAGTATTGTTTATTGCGATTCCATAACGTTCCCACGCCTTGCGCTCGTTGCCGATTGCGGTGCAGAAACTGTCAACCAAGATAAAAAATAATGCGGAAAAATAAACTTGATTTTAGTACGTCAACGGCAATGGCGCAAGACGTGTGTTAGGTGTTGTACTTTTTACTGTTTTCAAAATACTTGTCGAGATGATATTCAAAGTTAAACGGATTGGGTTTAATTACTCTTAAAGGAAATCTCATACTTATGTCGGTCTTGAAATGTAGAATTAAGTCTAAAGTCGGGCCCAAAAAAGTTCTATTTCCAGTATAGTACGGCTCTAATTTAAAGTTGTCTATTTCTTTCCAATAGAACGTTTGATTGTCAATTGTTATTGAATCATTAGTAAGAGAAACCTTTTTATTAATTACGATGTCTGGTAGTTTTATGTACTGACTACTTTGGTGGTTGTCAGAAATATCTATGTCATGCTTCTTTGCTATCTTTAAAGCTGTCTTTGGTGATATTATATTCAGTCTGGTCGCGCGTCTAAATAATTCATTGGGGTTGTCAACCTTTTGTAGCCAATATTTGAACCAATAATTACATAATATAACTGTCAAAGTTCCGCCAATAGCAATGCTGCCGATAATTGATGTCGGAAATAACCAGTCAAGCTTGTACTTACTTGCAAGGAAAAGCCCATAAATCATTAAACCAAAAGTCACGATAAAAAAGCACCCTGTTATGTACCATGTCTTGTTAAATGCGTCTTCTATTGTTTTATTGTCTGAACGGTATTTCATAAGTATAACACCTAACTAGTATATAGACGAAGGTTTTATTCGTCTATCACACCAAATTAGGTGTATAGACGAAGTTGAGCTACTTTTTACAATGTTAGTTTTCATAAGGCTAATGGTTAAAATTTGGTTCAACTAATTAAATAAAATAAAAGTGTATTGCCAACTTTGATTTTTTAAATGGAATTTAAACAACAATTGAAAGTTAAATCCGCGTTAGGTGGTGAAGCGGCACCGCAGTATAGCGGAACAACCGACCCCGAGTGTAGCACAGCGTAACCTCGGGGGAACGCCTAAAATTTATTTACGTTCCCACACCTCGAAGGTATAACTGTAGGCGTGTTTTTCATCAGCCGGATGTGTTTCGGAAGCGGTTAATGTAAACCCGGCTTTCTCTACCTCAGGAAAAAATGTATCAGCATTAAAGGTATGGTGTATACGTGTGAGGTAAACCTTATCGCACCAATTCACAGCATCGGCATAAATGGTTCCTCCACCTGTTATCATCAGTTCTGTTTCGTTATGTTGTTTTGCATAATCTACAGCATTTTGTAATGAGGTAACCACCACACAACCCGGTATAGCCAAACCTTGATTACGGGTAACCACAATATTGGTGCGGTTTGGTAACGGCCTACCTATGCTCTCAAAAGTTTTACGTCCCATTACAATACAATGACCGCTGGTTACTTGTTTAAAGTATTTTAAATCGGCCGGCAAATGGCACAACAAATTGTTGTTTACGCCAATACCATTTTGTTCATCGGCTGCAACTATAATGGAAACAATCATGACTTTAAAATAAGAGTTGTAATTATATTTTTGTAAGGCACAATCATACATAAATTAGTTAATTTTATTAGTTTTAACCCATTAAAAGATGAGCACAAAAACCGGCATTTTGTTCACAGTAATTGCAATTGTTACCCTAAGCGGCTGTCAACGGCTGCATTGGCAACGCAATAAAGTGCGTGCAGGTAAAAAAACTTACCAAAGTATGGAGGTATACATAGAAAATAGTGTGCCTTATATTTTTAATCCTGATTTTGATGCCCGCTTAAAAAACACCTGCAAAACTGAATTTGAAAAAATGGGGTACACGTTTACCTACAAAGACACCCCTGATTTTGTTACTGTAGTTAAAATTAATATGGATTCGTTTGCCACTTCGGGTGTTTATACCTTTGGGGCTGGTGGACCAACAAGTTTTTGGAAAACCTACAAACGCAATAATGTGAGGGCGATTTTGTTTGATTACAAAATAACCCATACCAAATATAAAACCGTTAAGTGGGCCAACCAAAACGACATCTATTATTTTTATGATGCCTTTAGAAATAGCCAACGCAGCAACAACATGGTGAAATATACCATACGTTACGGTAAATAATTACAATGGTAATAACGATGCTACATGAAAATAGTTCAAGAGGCCATAGCCGAGATTGGACTATATTGAATGTTCTTTAGGTATAATTACTCGCCCCTGTAAACCCCGCGGTTGTATGCATCCACTCCCCTACGCATATTTTTATTACGCCATACATTAAATGGTACACTAACCAATATTAA
>JBFYQC010000125.1:0-4103 GCA_041302975.1 Bacteroidota bacterium | reverse complement strand
TATAACTCAGGAATTCGTACTGCTTTTACATATCTATTGCGGTAATAGGCTGCATTCAGGTTATCAATCCTAACACCTTCGCTAGTGCTACTATGGATAAAACGCACAGGTTCACCCTTTTCGCTTATAACTATTCCTACATGCCCAATTCTGCGGCTTCTCCTATTTCCACCCCTAAACAATATTAAATCGCCTTTTTGAATATTTTGTTGATTAATGGTTACGCCAATTAAACCTTGTCCGGCACTGGTGTGAGGTAGTTTTATGTCAAGGTGTTTAAAAACAGTCATGGTATAACCACTGCAATCAAATCCAGCCATAGTTGTGCCTCCACGCCTATATCTTTTGCCCATGTATTGGTGCGCAAACATGATCAAGCTATCTATTTTAGAATTAGATCGGCTGTTGCCTTTGTTATTGTTAAAAACAGGTTGTGGCAACTTAACAACTAACTTTTGTTTGTTTTTTTTTGCGCTTGATGTATCTGTTAAAATAATGGTAGTATCCTCGTCCTCTATAAAAAGCGGCACCTGAGCAAAACCCTTGATGGTATTGCAAAAGGTAATAATAAACAGAATATAAACCGTCTTTTTTAACATGGTAAGTAAGCAAGATAGGTTTGCTCGTTTTAAGCACAAAAAAATAATGGCAAAATAGTGCGTAAAACACTGTGGCATAGCGACAAAAATTTACTTTTTGGCACTTTTGCCTCTTTACAAGTAGAAATAAAAACCCTACATTCGCGTTCAGTATCATAAAAACATGAACATACGCTTAATCGGCATTTATATTATTTCGGCATTATTACTATCAGGTTGCAGCAAATACCAAAAGGTATTAAAAGCTCCTGACCCTAATAAAAAGCTGGAAATGGCACAATACTACTATAACAAAAAAGACTATTACCGTGCATCAACTTTGTTTGAGCAATTGCAAGATAATTTTAATGGTACAGCCATGGCCGAAAAGGTAATGTATTACAGTGCTTATTGTAATTTTGGTTTACGCGCCTACCCTTTAGCCGGTTATCAGTTTAAAACATATTTCGAAAACTTTCCTACAGGACAATGGGCCGAAGAATGTTTATACATGAATGCCTATTGCCAGTTTTTAGAGTCTCAGAATTTTTATTTAGACCAAACCGATACTTACAAAGCTTCAGAAGCTATTAAACTTTTTGTAAGCGTTTACCCTGAAAGTAAATACGTAAGTGAGTGCAATACCTTGTTAGATAAATTAAGAGCCAAACTTTCGATGAAGGCTTATAAAAATGCCAAGTTGTACTATAACATTGGCGAGTATAAAAGTGCTATTGTAGCATTGCAAAATGTAATTAAAGATTTCCCAGAAGTGCCACAAAAAGAGGAATTAGATTTTTTAACCCTTAAATCGTATTACCTTCTGGCCGATAATAGTATTGAAACTAAAAAAATAGCACGTTACCAAGAAGCTATTGAGTTTTGCGGATATTTTAAGGCAGAATATCCAACCAGCAAATATTTAAGTGAAGCCAAAAATATTTTGGTTAAAGCCGAAAATGGCATAAAAAAAATGACAAAACAACAAAATAACATACAATAAGATGGCAAACATTAATTACAGCAACGCAGCAACTACCACGGTAGTTAGAGACTTACGTAAAGTTGATGCTCCAACTCACAATATTTATGAGTCGTTGGCAATTATCAGCAAACGTGCAAACCAAATTTCTGCTCAAATGAAAGAAGAATTGCACAGTAAATTACAAGAATTTAGCAACGATAGCGATACTTTAGAAGAAGTATTTGAAAACCGTGAGCAAATTGAAATTTCGAGCTTTTACGAGCGCTTGCCTAAAGCAGTAAATATTGCTATGGATGAGTTTTTAAATGACAAAATCTATTTCCGTAATCCGGCAAAAGAAAACAAATAATAATACGTATTATTTGATACTTAAAATGGTTACATTACTTTGGTAGTGTAACCATTTTGTGTTTTATTTGATGTATGCTAAAAGGCAAAAAAATATTATTGGGCATTACAGGTAGTATTGCGGCATACAAGGCTGCTACTCTAGTGCGTTTATTAGTTAAACAAGGTGCCGAGGTTAAAGTAGTGATGAGCGATGGCGCTCAAGACTTTATTACGCCACTTACCTTGTCTACCCTTAGCAAAAATCCAGTTTACCACCAGTTTGTATTAAACAACCAAGGCGAATGGACTAACCACGTTGACTTAGCCCTTTGGGCTGATTGCCTTTTAATAGCCCCAGCAACCGCCAATACCATTGCAAAAATGGCCCATGGGATTTGCGATAACTTATTATTGGCAACTTACCTTAGTGCCAAGTGTATCACATTTGTTGCTCCTGCAATGGATTTAGATATGTACGCACACGGAAGCACTCAAAATAATTTAACCACATTAAAAAGTTATGGCAACATAGTTTTACCTGTTGCAAATGGAGAATTAGCAAGTGGTTTAATTGGTGCAGGCCGTATGATTGAACCAGAAGAAATAGTAAGTTTTTTAGAATTGCATTTGGTAACTACCCAAACCTTAAAAAACAAAAAGGTATTGGTAACAGCCGGACCTACATACGAAAGTATAGATCCAGTGCGTTTTATAGGCAACCATAGCAGTGGCAAAATGGGTTTTGCCATTGCCGAAGAGTTTGCTAGACATGGGGCTGATGTGACCTTAATATCAGGTCCAACCGATTTGGTAACTAACAACCCAAGCATAAAACGAATAGATGTAACCAGTGCCGATGATATGTTTGAAAAAACAGTAAAAGCTTTTACCAAAGCTGAAATAGCTGTTATGAGTGCAGCCGTTGCCGATTATACACCCGAAAAAGTGAGCATCACCAAAATAAAAAAGAGTGGTGATGAATTACACCTTAAACTAAAAAAGACAAAAGATATTTTAGCAGAATTGGGTAAGCATAAAACTAAAAAACAACTGTTGGTAGGCTTTGCTTTAGAAACCAATAATGAAGTGGCTAATGCCAAACAAAAATTGCAAAAAAAGAATTTAGATTTTATTGTACTTAACTCTCTGCGCAGCAAAGGTGCTGGCTTTGGGTTTGACACCAATAAAATTACCATTATAGATAAAGTAGGTGGGCAAACCGAATACAAACTAAAATCGAAAACCGAAGTTGCACACGATATTGTACAAAAAATAATAGACATTAAACATGCGTAAAATTGTAGTTTTAGTTGGTTTTTTATTAAGCCTTACATCGCTTAATGCACAGGACGTAAACTGCAAAACCATTATACTTGATAATCAAATTCAGTTAAGTGACAAAAGAATTTTCCGCTCATTAGAGCAGGCAATTAGCGAGTTTGTTAATAGCACCAAATGGACAGCCGATAAAATCCAAATCAATGAAAAAATTGAGTTAACTATTCAGTTTATCCCTAGCCGATACGACCAACAAGGTAACTACATGGAAGGCAATGCACAAATAATATGTCAGCGCCCTGTTTATGGAAGCTCTTACACCACCAATACCTTAAATATTTTAGATGAAGATTGGAAGTTTAATTATGTAGAGTTTCAGCGTATGGATTATAATGAAAATAGTTTTACCAATAACTTAGTTGCTTTGGTAGCATTTTATGTAAATTATGCGATTGGTTTAGATTATGATTCGTTCTCGCCATTAGGTGGCACTCCATATTTTAATAAAGCTTTAGGTATTGCTAACCAAGCACAAAGCAGCGATGGTAGCAGTGGTTGGAAACCGTTTCAACGTAACATTCGTGCCCGATACAACTTAATTGACAATGCTTTAAACCCACGATTTGAACCCATCAGGCAGGCTTACCACAAATACCACCGCCAAGGTTTAGATATGATGTATAAAGATGCTGAAGGCGCACGTAAAGCTATTTTCGCAAGTTTAGAAATGGTTCAAAAGGTGTTTAAAATTGCGCCTAACACGGCCATGCTTATTGTATTTTTTGAAGCCAAAAGTGATGAATTGGTTAATATTTACAAAGGAGCAACTCCTACCGAAAAATCAAAAGCCATTGATTTGCTAAATGAAATAAACGTGGCCAATATTAATAAGTACGAAAAAATAAGAAGTTAACCCAATATTATTAGGTTAA
>JBFYQC010000124.1:0-6048 GCA_041302975.1 Bacteroidota bacterium | reverse complement strand
TCAAGAGGTAACAATCTACAATGCTTTAGGTCAAGCAGTATTAACAAAAGCTATTAACAGCAATTTTGCCGATATGGATATCAATACGCTACCAAACGGAATTTATACCATCAAAGCAACTGTTGATGGCAGTGAAAACTACAGCAAATTAATAAAAGAATAATACTTGTGATAAAAATAAAAGGGCGGTTAGATTTTCTAATCGCCCTTTTTATTTGCAACAAAAACAAATTTTAAATAACTAGTTGGTTGTTGTGTAGCATAAAATTAACGGTTTGCGCAGGGTTGCAAAATACATTAAAGTTAAAATTTACGAAAACAAAATACCCAAATATTTCTCATTATGGCCATTTACATGCAATACAACAATTATCTACAATTATTATTTTTTAGCCTTTTTAATCCTATTTTTTTTCGTTCAATATTTGTAACACATAAGTCTGCAACACATGGATATTTTTGATCATATTCTCCATATAATTGTTGTTTATTCATAAATATTTGACAGCGGTCGTACCATGCTGCATAGTATGTTGCTGGCATATTTCCCTTTAACAATTCGCTTTTAAATATTGAATGCAAATCATAAAAATCTTTTTCGCCAACCATATGAATAGCAATAAGCCCGTCTGCGGAGCTTCCTATCCTATTGAATGAAGGGTAGCCATATTTCAAAATAATTTCAATAAATCTGAATCGATTTATTGAATCAATCTCATTTTGTAACTTCCATAGAGAGTCAGCAACAACTTTCCCAAATCCAATTTTATATCTCATTGCATTATTAATTCTGTCCACCATTATATCAGAAGGAAGTTTTTTCAACGAGTCTAGTTTATGTGAATCCAATTCCCCTAACATTAATTGCCATCTATATTTTTGATCCTCTTCGCCCATTTTATCCAGAACTAATTTAATGCTGTCTCGTTGAAAATTAGTTAGTTTTTGCCCAAAGGAAAGAAGTGTAATAAGAGTAAAAAGAATTGTAGGGATTATAAGTTTCATGGTTGCAGTTAACTAGTTTATAGACGAAACTTTCTTAACTTATCACCCCAAAATTGGGTGTACAGACGAAAGTGTGCAGTATAAAGTGATGTTAATATCATAAGGCTAATAATTATTTAGTACAGCCAATTAAACCAATTAAACACTTTTTACCAAGTTGATTTAAACCCCACTTAAAAGTTAAACCCGCGTTAGGTGGTGAAAGCGGCACCGAAGCGCAGCGAATTATAGCGGAACAACCGACCCCGATTGAAGCACAGCGTTACCTCGGGGGAACGCCCAAATAAAAATAGTAAGTACCTGTGGTAAAATAAGGGCATAAAAAAACCGCTTGAAAACATTCATTTTCAAGCGGCTTTATTTGTACCCAGAGCCGGAATCGAACCGGCATGATTTCTCGCTAGTGTTTGAGACTAGTGCGTCTACCAGTTCCGCCATCTGGGCATTTTGGTAACGACTGTTACCGTAGCGGGTTGCAAATATAAGCAAAGTTTTTTTTGTGCAAAGTTTTTTATAAAATCAATACTAACCTTTTAATAATCAATTGTAATAGCGTGTATGCCGCATACATACATATGCTTTTGTGTATGCAGTAACCTGATAAAAGTGTATTATTGTTCACGTTCATGAACAATAATTTAACAGACGGTATCAATTTTTTATCGAAGCTAAACAACAAACGTATTTGGAATTACGTGAAGTTGATGGCCAGCTATTATATTTCTAAAACTACCGGAAAGGCTTTTATAAATGCGAAACCTACCAGCTTGGAAATAGAGCCTACTACCAGTTGCAACCTGCGCTGCCCGCAATGTCCAAGTGGTTTACGTGAATTTACACGTAGCACAGGTATGTTAGATTTACCGCTGTACAAAAAAATAATTGACGAAACACATCAGGAGTTGGTTTGGTTAATTTTATACTTTCAAGGAGAACCATTTTTAAACAAACAATTTTTGGAGTTTGTAAAATACGCAGCTCAAAAAAATATTTACACCGCTACCAGCAGCAACGCACATTATTTTACGGATGATATGGCCAAAGCTACGGTTGAAAGTGGCTTAGATAGGTTGATTATTTCTATTGACGGCACAACTCAAGATACTTATGGCAAATACCGTATTGGCGGCAATGTGGAGAAGGTAATTGAGGGTACTGAGCGTTTGTTGTATTGGAAGAAAAAATTGAACCGCAAAACGCCTCATATCATTTGGCAGTTTATTGTGTTTAAACACAACGAACATCAATTGCCCGAGATAAAAAAATTGGCTAAACAAGTTGGGGTTGATGAGTTGGGTATTAAAACTGCTCAGATTTACGACTACCAAACCAGCGATAATTTTATACCTGAAAACAAAGATTTAAGTCGGTATGAAAAATTACCTGATGGTTCATACCAAATAAAAAACAAACTACTAAACCAATGTTGGCGTATGTGGCGTGGCAGTGTTATCACTTGGGATGGCCTTGTGGTGCCTTGTTGTTTTGACAAAGATGCTACACACCGGTTTGGCGATGTGAGTACGCAAACATTTAGCGAAGTGTGGCACAGCAAAAAGTACAACAACTTTAGAAACGCCATACTAAAAAGCCGTAAGGAAATTGATATTTGTACCAACTGCACCGAGGGTACAAAAGTTTGGAATTAAAAAGAAATTTAACAATCAACCATATGAAAAAAGTAATCGGTATAGGCGGTATTTTCTTTAAATCTAAAGACCCAAAAGTATTAAGTGCTTGGTACGAAACGCACCTTGGTTTAACAAACCCGGGATGGGGAGCGATGTTAAATCCTGATGAAATTAAACAACACTTTCCGGAAAGCTACCAACTTTGGAGTCCGTTTAAAGAAGACACCACCTACTTTGAACCAAGTAAACAATCGTTTATGCTTAATTTAATTGTTGCCGATTTGCATGCCTTACTTGCCGAATTGCGCAAAGAAGGTGTGGATGTTATGGAGAAAACGGAAGAAAGTGAATTTGGAAAGTTTGGTTGGTGCATGGACCCAGAAGGCAATAAAATTGAACTTTGGGAACCACAACAAAAAAGCTAGAAACTACCTAAGCCGGTTACCGGCCAAATGATTACCAAAGCAAAAACAAGAAAAATAATTCCACTAAATACATTTAATCTGTGCATGTTTTGTGCTGATAATACATGACGTAGTTTTCCGGCAAAATATACTATGCCAATCATGGTGGCAAGCATGGTAGACAGCACAACCATAAAGAAAAAGATGGTGTTATTGTTGTCAAATTTCATCACGGTTTCCACATAAGTAGTAACCCCCATCCAACTGATAAGTACCATTGGATTGATGCTGTTTAACATTGCACCTTTTATAAAATACAATATACCTTTACGTTCGGTTGGAGCAGCATCGTTGGTGTGATCTACTTCTTTTTTGATGATGGAGCGAATGCCTAACACCACCAAAAAAGCGAAACCTACCATTCTAATTTCCATGTCGAACTTTTGTATTTCGTCAGCCACAAAAGAAGTTCCCCAAACTGTTATGGCAATAAACAACGCATCACTAAGCAATACACCCAGTGCAATGTAGAGGGCTTTGTTAAATCCACGTTTTACACTGGTTTGAATAAGTGAAAAGAATACCGTACCAAATGTTAATGTAAATAACAGTCCGGTTACAATTCCTTTCCAAATAGGGTCGAGCATGTGCATGTTTGGCAAGTATAATAAAATAACGCGGGCTACCAAAGGGTAGCCCGCGTTTATCATTTAAGTTGAAATAAATCAGCTGATTTACAAATTGCCAACCATATTCTCCGGTCTAACCCAAGCATCAAACTGCTCGTTGGTTAAGTAACCCAATTCAATAGCAGCCTCACGTAAAGTTTTGTTTTCTTTATGTGCTGTCTTGGCTATTTTAGCCGCTTTCTCGTAACCAATATGTGGGTTAAGTGCGGTAACCAACATTAAGCTGTTTTCTAAATGGCGTTTAATGATATCGTTGTTTGGTTCGATACCTTCAGCACATTTATCGTTAAAACTTACACAAGCATCACCAATTAAACGAGCGCTTTGTAACACGTTAGCCGCAATTAACGGCTTAAATACGTTTAACTCAAAATGCCCATTGCTGCCACCAATTGATACCGCCACATCATTACCCATTACTTGTGCCGCAACCATGGTCATAGCTTCCGGTTGGGTTGGATTAACTTTACCTGGCATAATTGATGAGCCTGGTTCGTTATCAGGAATTACAATTTCGCCAATGCCACTGCGTGGACCCGATGATAACATACGAATATCATTGGCAATTTTCATGGCACTAACAGCTACACGTTTTAGCGCACCACTCAATTCAACCATAGCATCATGTGCTGCTAAAGCTTCAAATTTATTTGGTGCAGTAACAAATGGATGACCGGTAAATTCAGCAATCTTTTTAGCCACCAATACATCATAACCTTTAGGTGCATTTAAACCTGTACCTACTGCAGTGCCTCCTAATGCTAATTCCTTCACCATTTCTAAGGCGTTGTTTAATGCACGTACACCGTTATCTAATTGTTGTACATATCCGCCAAACTCTTGTCCTAAAGTTAACGGTGTAGCATCCATAAAGTGTGTACGACCGGTTTTAACAATATCTTTAAATGCTTCAGCTTTTTTAGCTAAAGTATTGCGCAATTTTAAAATACCCGGAATGGTTGTTTCAACCACCATTTTGTAGGCTGCAATGTGCATGGCAGTTGGGTAAGTATCGTTTGATGATTGAGATTTGTTTACATCATCATTAGGATGTAATACTTTGGTTGCATCTGTTAATTTACCACCTGTAATAACGTGTGCGCGGTAAGCAATAACCTCATTGGCGTTCATGTTACTTTGGGTTCCGCTACCGGTTTGCCAAATTACCAATGGAAATTCACCATCTAGTTTTCCTGTTAAAATTTCATCACAAACGGTGCTGATTAAGTCACGCTTTTCTGCTGGTAATACACCTAACTCGCAATTAGCATGTGCTGCAGCCTTTTTTAAATAGGCAAAAGCATAAATAATTTCTTTGGGCATGCTGGCCTCAGGACCAATCTTAAAATTATTACGTGAACGTTCTGTTTGCGCTCCCCAATACTTGTCGGCAGGTACTTTTACCTCGCCCATGGTGTCGTGTTCAATTCTAAATTCCATGTGTGATTTTTTATTAAGTGGCGCAAAAATATAAGAATTACGCCCCCATACACAGGATATTTGTCAATTTATAGTTTATCAGGATGTTAACTTTTTCCACCAAATTTAAAATTTAACATAAATTACTTGTTTTTAACACCTTATGTTTTTACCTTCATTTTCCCTAACACCATAATATCTCGCTATGGCAACTACAGCAGTAAAAGTATCTCACCATGTGGAGTACAAGCAATGGCTCATCGAAATTGATTTCTATAAATCTGAATTAGCCAACATGCAACAACAATTAGGAGACTTTATGCCCACTTTCTACAAAAAAGATTTTGCAGTAAATGTTGAGCGTTTTCAAAACCGTTTTATTCGCCAACGTGAAGTGATTGACATCTTAAGACACGATGTTAAACAACACGAAAACGACATTCAAAGGCTGCAAGTATCTCCTACTCCGGCACTCAGAGACAAAGTAAGTCGTATTCATTTAAGGTTAAGAAATGATGTCGCTATCTTTTTTGATTTATTTGTTGAACTAAAAAGAGATTTTACTGATTTTCTGGCTTAAAGTTCACTCTCATTCACATCAGGAAAACTCGCTAATACGGGTGTGCGGTCATTATAATACGTGCTCACAAAGTCGCACCAAGTACACTCTTCCTTACCACAACCATTGCTAAACTCCTTAGCTTTTATTTTGGTGTAAGTTGATGTAATTTGTTGCTTCACTATTTCTACATCATCAGCATTAATGTTTACGCGTTGTTTTATGTATTCTCCTGTGGCTTTATCGGGTTCTACAAAATCAAACTCGGCACTTTGCATTTGCCAGGTTGTATTTTTATCCGCATCTATTAATATTTTATAAAACACAGCCTGACGCCAATA
>JBFYQC010000123.1:0-9015 GCA_041302975.1 Bacteroidota bacterium | reverse complement strand
GCAATTTCTAAACTGTCTAACCAATGTGGTACTTCTTTTAAATAATTACCATGCATTTCATAATGACCAATCCTTCTTTCCTTGTCGTAAATATTTAAGATTTTTACATAAGAACCTTTTTCACCACTGGGTTTATATTCTTCAGGATTAAATTCTAGTTCAAACCTAAAGTCTCCTGCGGTTTTAATGAGTAAGTTGTTATTCTGAATTTTTACAGCCAATGAGTCGCCTGCATATATTCTTTTTTGATTGATGTATTTAGCTTTAGCAGTAACGGCAGTTCCACTTCCATAAGTAGTGGTTGATACCGTTAGGTCCTCCAGAGCCTTGCCCTCAAATTGCAGTGTTTCCATGTAATATTGGTATGGACTCTCCCAAGGATAACCCAAGAACTCTTTTCTATCTGTGTTACCCTTGGCTATTTTATGCTCAAAATCAAAAGTAAGATTGTTTAATTCGGTTAATGTTTTTTCTATATTAAATGTGTTACGTTTTTTATGATAGATATAATAGGTGTGTTTACCTGAAACACTATTGTTACAAATCCTAAAATCGGGGTAACCATCAAAATTAAAATCTGCAATTTGTAAGGAATCAGCACAACCACTTAATTGTTTAAGCTTATTACCAACAGCCACCATGCTGAAGATTTGCTTGGTTGAATTGGCCTGATAAATACTTATTCGATTAGCATAATAGCCTGTGGTAGCAGGTAATTCAATCTCTTTGCAGTTTTTCTCCAATACAAATTTAAAAGGATCAACATGGTAAATTATTTCATTGTTTACAAGTGTTGTTTCATACTGTTGGTAGGTTGCTTGATTAATTGGAGTGAGCGTGTAATTTTTGTAGCTATAATAATTGGTTTTATTTTCTGCTCTCAGCCCATCTTTTGTGTGCAAGTATTTGGTGTAAAATTCCTTTGCGTATTTGTTATCCGTTCCGCTAACATACATGCGCGACTGAAAGTTTAGGTTTTCGTTGGTCTTTACAAGATTGAGTGAATTACCGTTTATGGCATAAAACTCAAGTTTATCACCTATAAAATATTTACTTTTAAAGTTAAATTCAATTTTGTCAAAGCCATTTAATAATGGTTCTTCCACAAATGTTTTGCGGTACTTATCGTAAACAAAATAATATGCCTTCTGCTTATCTTTTTGTAAAAACCTAAAATCAGGGAAACTATCAAAATTATAATCTTCAACTTCAAAATTATCCCAATGCTCGTTGTTTTCTGAGTCTCTTGTATGGGTATACACTTTATTATACAAGACAATACTATCAGTGCCCAAAACAATTAAAGATTCACAATAACAATCTTTACACTCTGGGCATGGAGCTAAAGGCGCCTTATCATAAATGAAGGTAAATCCGTTCATTTTTTTTGTTGTAACAAACTTACTTCTATCGGTAAATGGGGAAAGTGTTACCACTAAAGGACGATAGGTTTCAATAAATTGTTTTTCGTTAGGATACCCACATAAACCTTGTATGTGCTCGGGTTTAACATAAACTATTTTGGTATTAAATTTACCTCCATTGTTCGTTCCGTCAATATCTTCAATTTTTATGTATCTTCCTTTTTCTGCTCTGCCTAAATTCGTGGTTAATAAAATGTAGTCTTCACTTGCTTGAATAAAATGACGTTTGTTTTCCTCTCTAATTCTTAAATGTTCTGTTTGGGTAGGGCTTGGGTTTTGCCAAAATTCAGCCATATCAAGGTAACTGCTGATGTATTTGTTGTTTTTGTATACATGTTTATTAACCATTAATGGGTTACCTTTTTCATCAAGCATTAAAATACGCAGGCCTTTTACAAGTTGATTGTTGGCATCAACAACACGCACCCCAATAAGGGCTCTATAGTCGTAACTGCAATGCTGAGCATTAACTGAAAAGCTAAACAATAGAGTAATAAAAAGGAATATTCGCATTATCGGCTAATGATTAGTTTTTGAAATTACTAAGGTCGGGTACCAAAAATAACCCAAACATTGATATAATTACCATTGTGATAGAGATAATAAGTAATGCCAAACACAAGTAGTTTATCCATTTAAGTTGGTTCACATGTAAAGTAATTTCCTTTTTATTTAATTGATAACCAATGAAGCTAAATAGCGGGGTAGTAATAAACATAAGGTAATAAATACTTTTTATCAATTGGTTATTTGCGTTTTCTCCACTTGTAAATTGATGATTAAAGTAATTTAAACCAATTAATATGAAACAGCCTGATATTATTGGAAATAAACTGAAGAAAAGTCCATCAAAAGAAGATAACTTATAGTTAAAAGTCAGGTAAAATATGGACAACAGTTGAATGAAAATAAATATAAAAATAATTACCGACAACTTATCTAATAAGCTGCTTAAGACGAGTTGTTCATGTTTTAGTTGACTTATTTGCTGATAAACCACACGTAAATCAGGCTTAAATGGCGTTTGATTATATAATGTGCTATCGGTATATTGTTCTAGTATTTTTAAAGACTCAATGTTTTGCGTGTGGGTTTTAATTAAATACTGGTTTGAGCAGATTGCAAATCCAAGAATCATCATTATGAGTAGGTTTAGTTTCATGTATGTTGTTCAACGCTTGGGTTTTTATAAAAGTGTAAATCTAGGTAAGTAAATCTTTCTTGCTTGTTAATCGATTTAGTATTTGCAAAATCATGTAAAATATTCAATAATGCACACTTCTACATACAATCAACACCCAACTTCCTATTAATGGGTTTGTTTTAAACCCACATTGTGTAATCTTTGCATATCATGAAATACGATTACGTAATTGTTGGCGGTGGCATAGTAGGACTGGCCTCAGCATATCATATATTAAAACAGCATAAAGGGGCAAAGTTAGCGGTGTTAGAAAAAGAATCTGCTGTGGCGGCCCACCAAACCGGACATAACAGCGGTGTAATACACTCTGGGATTTATTACAAACCAGGCAGTTTAAAAGCTAAAAATTGCATTGATGGCTATAACATGATGGTTGATTTTTGTACTGAACATGGTATAAAATTCGACTTGTGTGGTAAGTTAATTGTTGCGGTTGATGAAAGTGAATTACCTGAATTGGAAAAGCTTTATAAACGTGGTCACGAAAACGGTTTAACCAAAATTACATACGTAAACAAAGAACAAATTGCCGATTACGAACCACATTTAAATGGCGTAAAAGCCATACATGTGCCATACACAGGTATTATAGATTATACTGAAGTATGTGAAAAGTTAGCTGAGTTGGTTACACAAATGGGTGGAGAAATTTACCTGAACCACAAAGCTGAAGATATTCATGTAGATTCAGATTACACGCAGGTAATTACCCCTTCAAAAACATTTACTACGAGCATGTTGGTAAACTGTGCAGGCTTGTATTGCGATAAAGTAGCCGAACTTGCAGGTGAAGAAATCGACACTAAAATTATTCCGTTTAGGGGAGAGTATTTTATGCTTAAACCCGAAAAAAGACATTTGGTAAAGAACCTAATTTATCCGGTTCCTGATCCTAATTTTCCTTTTTTGGGCGTACATTTTACACGTATGATACATGGTGATGTGGAGGCAGGACCAAATGCAGTGTTTGCTTTTAAACGCGAAGGTTACCATAAAAGTGATGTTGATTTAGAGGAAATGTTTGAGTCGTTGGCTTGGCCGGGTTTCCAGAAAGTAGCCGCCAAATATTGGAAAACAGGCATAGGTGAGTTTTACCGTTCATTCAGTAAGGCTGCATTTACAAAGGCCTTACAACGTTTAATACCTGAAGTTCAAGAAGATGATTTAATTCCAGCAGAGGCAGGTGTACGTGCTCAGGCATGCGACCGTACAGGTGGTTTGTTAGATGACTTTAAAATTATTGAAAGAGCCTCTGCCATTCATGTGCTAAACGCTCCTTCACCAGCTGCAACTTCTTCATTAAGTATTGGTAAAACCATAGCCGCATTGGCTGTAAAACAACATCATTAATATGTTTATTGCACAAACACAAATACGCGTTCGCTATGGCGAAACTGATCAAATGGGCGTGGTTTATCATGGGAATTATGCATTGTATTTTGAAATTGCACGTACAGAAGCATTAAGACAAATTGATGTAACATATCGCAGTTTGGAAGAAAATGGAATTATGATGCCCGTGGTTAACTTAACTATGAATTATAAAAAATCGGCTAAGTACGATGATTTATTAACTATAAAAGCCCTTTTTAAGAGCACGCCAACGGTTAAAACCATCATTGATTATGAAGTATACAACGAAGCCAACGAATTGCTTTGTACGGGTCAAACCACATTGGTTTTTGTTGATATGAAAACAAACAAAGTAACCCGCTGTCCTCAAATCTTGGTAGATAAGTTTGCACCGTTTTTTGAAGTTGGAGGTTAGAAATCTTAACTTCAAACGAATCAAACAATAACCAATATCGAATTTTGAATAATGAAGTAGTGAAGGGACTTAGTATTTAAAGATACGCTCTGTACTCCTAACCAATCAACTAATAACTAATCCATGCAACCTCTTAAAGCAAATAAAATAACACGTAAGATACTGCGCACATCGGTTGCCAAGCGTTTTATTGCCTTTGCCCAAAGCAAGCAGTTTCCTGGTTATGCGGGTATAAGTTGGTACAGCGTGTTGGAGTTCTTTGTACGTTGGGTTGATAGAAGAGATTTACAATTAAGAGCCACCTCATTATCGTTTACTTTTTTCTTGGCATTGTTTCCGTCCATTATTTTCATCTTTACCTTAATTGCATATATTCCTATAAGTAATAGTCACCAAAGCATATTGTTGTTTTTTGAAAAACTGCTACCAACCAGCGCATACAGGGCTGCCCAAACAACTTTAGTTGATATTTTAAATAACCAACGTGGTGGATTATTATCATTAGGTTTTTTAACGGCTATGTATTTTAGCACCAACGGATTTGTGTCGTTAATGAATGCTTTGAATAAATACGGTAAACAAAAAGAAACGCGCTCATTTTGGAAAAAAAGAATCGTAGCCATCATACTGGCTATTATTGTATCTATATCATTATTAATAGCTGTAGGTTTATTAACTATAGGTAATTTCTCTATAAAGTATTTAGATAAGCTGGCTTACTTTCCATCAAAAATAAC
Organism: Bacteroidota bacterium; assembly: GCA_041302975.1. Classification (GTDB taxonomy): domain Bacteria; phylum Bacteroidota; class Bacteroidia; order UKL13-3; family UKL13-3; genus UBA6183. The sequence goes on along the minus strand of JBFYQC010000123.1, from coordinate 3,882 downwards.
CCCGGTATTATTGGTGTTATTAAATATAAGTATTGTGGCTGTATTGGTGTTGTTTTTTATTAGCATGATTTTTTACTTGGCACCAAACCATAACAAACAATGGAAGTTCATTTCGCCCGGTGCTGTGTTTGCTTGTGTTTCTATTTTGATTACAACCCTAGGATTTTCAAGTTATATCAATGCCTTTAATACCTATAATAAAGTATATGGTTCTATTGGTGTACTCATCGTTATCATGTTACTTATTTACATCAATACCTACATTTTATTGTTAGGGTACGAATTAAACATTGCTATTGACAAAGCCGTAGATGAAATCAAATCATATAAAACCATCAAGGCAAACAGGGTAGTGGTATTGCGAAAAGAACAACATATCGAAGAATAAATGTATTCTTAAAAAGGTTAGTGCGAATTATGTTACCCGCACAATCCATTCTAATTTGCTACATTTGAAATATGAAATACCTATTGTTTGTATTATTATTCGGTTTGATGCTTGATGCACAAGCACAACAAATTAAAACAGTAACCCCCGATTGGATAGATGGCATAAATGCTTCAAAAAATGATACCCTATACATTGTAAATTTTTGGGCAACTTGGTGTAAACCATGTGTAGAAGAATTACCTTGTTTTGAACAATTGGCTGATAGTTGTGCTAATAAAAAAGTGAAAATTTATTTGGTTACAAATGACATGCGTAAAGACATCGCCACTCGTGTTACTGATTTTATAAAGGTTAAAAAACTAACCCAACAGGTTGTGTTTATAAACGAGGTTAATGCCGATAAATGGATTAATAAAGTAAGTGAAGAATGGAGTGGCGCAATACCTGCAACGCTAATGGTAAAGGGTGATACGGGCTTTAAACACTTTAAAGAAGGTGAACTAACTTTTGAAGAATTACAGCTGTTAGTTAATCAAGTTATTCCTTAAAATTTGAGTTGATGATTTAGGCAAAAGTGTAATTATTTGTCGATAAAAAACTATACACATACAATAAAATCGTTGTGTAAATGTTGTTAAGTGCGGGGTGGTGTTACCAAGGTAACACACTTATTTAGTAAACTATTAAAACCGCATTTTCAACCGATATGAATCATACATTATTGCAAATTACCGAAACTGCTCCGGCAAGCGAATCAATTAATTTAATAGACCTTACCATGAAGGGTGGTCCTATTATGATTCCATTGGCATTGTTAAGTATTATAGCTGTTTATTTAACCATAGAGCGTTACCTAACACTTAAAAAGGCATCCAAGTTAGATGCAAACTTCATGGCAAACATCAAGGATCTGGTGTTAAACGGAAATATTAAAGGTGCAAAAGCATTATGTGAACGTACCAATTCGCCAATAGCACGCATGATAGAAAAAGGTGTTACCCGCATTGGTAAACCTTTACAAGATATTGATACATCAATACACAATGTTGGTAATATTGAAATAAATAAATTAGAAACAGGCATGCCTACTTTGGCAACCATTAGTGGTGCAGCACCCATGTTAGGTTTCTTAGGTACAGTAACAGGGATGGTTTCTGCGTTTCATAAAATGAGTAGCGCAGGTGCTAACCTAACGGTTAGTTTATTGGCCGGTGGTATTTATGAAGCGTTGGTAACAACGGTAGCCGGTTTAATGATAGGTATTTTTGCTTATATCGCTTACAACCAATTAACTTCAATGATTGAAAAAATTATTCACCGTATGGAGGCAAGTGCTGTTGAGTTTATAGACTTATTACAAGAACCTGCTTAATTATGGCATTTAAAAGACGTACAAAGGTAAAGCCCGATTTTAGCATGGCTTCTATGACAGACCTAGTGTTCTTGTTGCTCATATTTTTTATGATTACATCAACATTGGTTAGTCCTAATGCCATTAAAGTAAGCTTACCTAAAGCAAATAACCAGGTTACCACACCTAAGGCAATAGCTGTAAGTGTAACTGCTGATTTGTTGTGGTATGTGAATGGAACACAAACTTCGCAAGAATCGTTAGAGACAGAATTGGGCAATCAACTAAAAACTGTAAATACTGATGATGCCGTGGTTTCTATTAACTGCGATAAAACTGTAGCAGTTGAAAATTTGGTACATATCATGAAAGTGTGCAATAAATTAAAGGCTAAGGCCGTTTTAGCTACACAACCAGAGTAATTTTCTTATGGCTGACGCATCATTAACGAAACAAGAACAACGCAATAAAATTGTAGGATATGTTGGTACAGCCATCATACATGCCTTGTTATTGCTAATGTTATGGTGGTTGGTTTTATCACCGCCAAACCCACCAATAGAATATGGTGGAATGGGTTTAACCATGGCTTTAGGTGAAGAAAATATGGGCGGGCCAAGTGATGTTCCGGTAACCGACCCAAGTGTACCAGAGCCAACACCACCTGTTGAAGAAACGGAACAACCGGTGGCCACGCAAGATGTAGAAGAAGCACCTGCAGTGGTTGCTCCTAAAGTGGTAAAGAAAACTGAAATTAAAAAGCCGGTTGAAAAACCAATAGAAAAGCCTATTGAACAACCGCGTAAACCTGACGAAAAAAGTTTGTTTAAAAAACGCAATAATAGTGCGGACGCAAGTGGACACGGTGATGGAAGTGCACCAGGAAATCAAGGTGCACAAGATGGTGACCCGAATGGAGACCCGAATGGTAATGGTTATGGAAATGGTGGTAACGGTAGTGGTACGGGCACTGGTAGCGGAACAGGTCCAGGTAATGGCGATGGTATTACTTATGAATTAAAAGGACGTAGTTTAGCACGCAAACCCAATATTGAAGATAACTCAAAAGAAACAGGCAAAGTAGTAGTAAGTATTGTTGTTGACAAGACTGGTCGTGTTACCAAGGCTATGCCAAATCAAAGAGGGACTACAACATTAAGTCCAATATTACTAGCTAAGGCCAAACAAGCTGCTTTAGATACACGTTTCTCTCCAAATACAAATGCTCCAGATGAGCAATATGGTACCATAACTATTGTGTTTAAATTCAGGCCATAAATTAGTTAACTTGTTTGGTTTTGGTTACATATTTTGCAAACTCAAACATGGCTAGTAATGATGCTGCACCTATAACGGGTGCTATAAATCCTTTCTTATCTGGAGCTTGTACCTTAAACAATTCTTGTAACGTAGGTACAAACAGTATTAATGCGGTCATAACTAATGCAAACGAAATCATGATTGTAGTAGCAATATTGTTTTCTAATATCACAGCAATAAAACTTCTGGTTTTTGATAAGTTAGATAATATCAAAACTACATTACCCATTATTAAAGCGGCAAAAGTAATGGCTCTGAGTTCGTTTTCTTGGTAATCTAAACGGTCTGAAATAAAATATACAGCCAATATCATTAAAAATAATACTACGCCCCTTATACAACTTCTAATAATCTGTTTGCTGCCAAAAAAACGTTCGTTCGCATCGTGTGGTGGTCTCGACATTATATTTTTCTCTTCCTGTTCTGATTCAAATGCAACAGAACAAACAGGGTCAATTATTAACTCCATAAAAATAATATGTAGTGGAAGTAAAAGTATAGGCAAATGAGAAAATATAGCAGGCAATAATGCCATACCAATAATGGGCATATGTATAGCCATAATATACGACATGGCTTTTTGCAGGTTATCAAATATTCTTCTTCCTAAACGTACACCCGAAACAATAGATGCAAAGTTATCATCTAACAACACAATGGCTGATGCTTCGCGTGCAACATCTGTTCCTTTATTGCCCATGGCAATGCCAATATGTGCGGCTTTAAGTGCAGGTGCATCATTTACGCCATCACCTGTCATGGCTACAATATGTCCGTTGTTTTGAAGTGCTTTAATGATGCGTAATTTTTGTTCGGGAAC
>JBFYQC010000122.1:0-2557 GCA_041302975.1 Bacteroidota bacterium | reverse complement strand
TCAAAATCTAATGCACCAACTTTAAATTTTATGGTATCAAAACCTTGTGTTGCTTTTGTTAAAGCTTCTTGCAACATGGTTTCTTTTTCGTTCATCCACACCAAACCATTAATGGCAATGGGTTGTTGGTTGCGGTAAAACGGTGTATCATACAACAAAAAATCTGCTTGGTGTTGTGCAGCTAAAAAAGCAGTTTCAAAAGCAAATTGCACACTGGGGAAACCCGAAAAATCTAACATATTAAAGTTGTAACCATTAGTAACGGATGTACAACATTCGGTTAGTTTATTTTCTATTTGTGTAACATCATCAATACTTAAACCGGTCAATGGTGCAGCTTCGCCCCAATAACTTTTACGTTCTGTTTTACTACTAAGTACCACGTAATACACCGTATGCGTTTGCATGGTATTACGCGATGTTTTAGCCGGTTTTACAAACTGTAACTGGTGTTTTATATACGAGGCTATAAACATTATTTCACAAAATTATGAATAGTATCGCTTACAAAAATACCCAAGGCTATGGTTCGAATCACCACAAAAAAAACCACAAAAAACAAGGTTGATAAACTCAATTGTTTTAACAAGGCATTATACTTTGGCGAAGGTTCCAATTGTTGAACCGTAATGGCTTGTTTAATGATGGGAATAAAAGCCAATACACTTAAATATTGTATCCAATGCAACAAGTTAACCTGAATAAAAATAACCAAAGCCACCAACGCACCCAATACTAAAAACCAGTGGTACAAGCGTGCTTTTTGCAGACCCATTTGAACCACAATGGTATTTTTTCCTGAGGCACGGTCGTTTTCAATATCACGAATGTTGTTGGTATTTAACACCGCAGTGCTCAATAGACCAATGGTTGTTGCTGGTAATATCATCCACTTATCAACCGGCCAGCGCCAAGTAAAATGATTGTGTAAAATATAAACACCCAACACAGCCACCAATCCAAAAAATACAAATACAAACACATCACCCAAACCACTATAACCATAAGCGCTTTTGCCCACGGTATATTTAATGGCAGCTGCAATTGAAGCCAGTCCCAAGATAAAAAACAATACAAACGAATAGTTGATGCTTCCATCTGCAGCCACATACAATAAACTGATACCGCTTACTAAACTCAACAGCACAAAAACAATAATCATGCGTAACATGGCTTTTGGCGTAATTTTTCCGCTTTGCAATGCACGCATGTTCCCTACCCTATTTTCGTTATCGGTGCCTTTGGTAAAGTCGCCATAATCGTTGGCCAGGTTACTGAGTATTTGTAAAAAAATGGCAGTAAGCAACGCTAAATTAGTAATTAATTTATGCGATTCAATGCCACTTAAATCAGCCAAGGCACTTCCCATTAAAATACCCGAAACGGCCAATGGCAAAGTGCGCAATCGCATGGCGCTAATCCATGTTTTTAAATTCGACATATATTATTGTTGTGGTGTTGCCACCAATTCGTTAAATAATTGTTCTAATTTTAAATCAGCATCGTTGCAAAAACCCGGATGTGTTTCGGAGGTTTGAATCACCGTGCTGCGCTTTGCTGTTAACCACTTAAACCTCGATTGTACATCAAGCGAAGCAATGGTTCCGGGTTGATTATTGCCTATACATATTTGTTCGAAGGCTTGTAAATGTTGTTTAATATCATTTACATCAGCCCAAGGAAAAGCCTGTAAAATACGTTGTTCATCAAACCCAAACTTTGCTTTTAGGTATTTGCTTTTTTTGCAAAACAATACCACACCTACATTCAAACATTCACCACGTTCAACCCTTGGTATTATTTTAACAACAGCGTACTCAAATAAGTTTTTCTCTTGCATGGTTGGCTTCGTTTAAAAAGGTTAAACTGTTTGCTAAACGCGTGGTTAAAAATTGTTGGTATACCTCACGAACTTCGTTTGCAGGTAAACCCACATTGGTATTGGTTAGCCAAGTTTCGGGAATAGCATTTACAGTGTTTTGTATAATGGCGGGTGTTATGCGCACAAGCATTTCATCATGCATATTTTTTAGGTTTGATGCCATAGGCAATAACACATGGTCTTTAATCATTACAAATGGTTTGATGGCTTGCTCTTGCCAATTGTCCCAACTGTGATGAAAATACAAGGATGCACCATGATCTATTAACCACAATTGTTTGTTCCAAGTAAGCATGTTGGTATTTTTAACCGTACGATCCACATTGGTTAAAAAGGCATCCAACCAAACAATTTTAGAAGCCAAATCAGCATCTAATTTTGTAACCAATGCATCGTAAGTAATAGAACCTGATAAGTAATGCACACCTAAATTTAAACCTACACTGGCTTTTAATAAGTCTTGTATTTCTTCATCAGGTTCGGTTCTGCCAAAAGCTTCATCTAAGGTTGCAAATACCAACTCCGGAGTATTTAATCCGGCAGCACGTGCCAATTCGCCACCAATAAAATCGGCAATAAGCGCTTTAACCCCTTGACCTGCTCCTCTGAATTTTATCACGTATAAAAATCCATCATCGGCCTCAGCCAAGGCCGGCATAGAACCTCCTTCACGCA
>JBFYQC010000121.1:0-6666 GCA_041302975.1 Bacteroidota bacterium | reverse complement strand
TGGTGGTAAATACACTTAACTCGTTATGTGTGGAAATGGATACACGCTACGATTTGTTAAAAGACGCACAAGTACGTAACCTTAAAGAATACAACGCCAAGTTTATAAGCCGCAGGTTGGTACCAACCGATAAAATGCCACACCGTTTCTTGCCATACATTGTGGTGGTTATTGATGAGGTAGCCGATTTAATGATGACAGCCGGCAAAGAAGTAGAAATGCCTATTGCACGTTTGGCGCAGTTGGCACGTGCCATTGGTATACATTTAATATTGGCCACACAACGTCCATCGGTAAATGTAATTACCGGTATGATTAAAGCAAACTTCCCGGCACGTGTGGCTTTCCGCGTATCGCAAAAAACAGATTCGCGTACCATTTTAGATGCAAACGGAGCTGACCAATTAATTGGTAAGGGTGATATGCTTTACACCGTAGGTAACGATTTGGTGCGTTTACAATGTGCTTTTGTTGATACACCTGAGGTAGACAGAATAGCAAACTTTATTGGCGACCAACAAGGTAAAGAACCTTATATTTTACCTGAAGTAAAAAGTGATGAAGATGGCGAAAACGGTCCTGCCGAATTTGATCCACGAGAACGTGATAGTTTGTTTGAAGAAGCGGCACAAATTATTGTGCAACATCAGCAAGGATCAACCTCTTTGTTGCAACGTAAACTAAACTTAGGTTACAACCGTGCCGGTCGATTAATCGATCAGTTAGAACGTGCAGGTATTGTTGGTCCGTTTAAAGGCAGCAAAGCACGCGAAGTATTGGTAAGTGATATTATGCAATTGGAAGATAGGTTAGCCGAGTTACGCGAAAGAGGATAATCTAATTTTATATCATTTAATTTGGGCGTGCCCCCGAGGTTACGCTGCGCTTCACTCGGGGTCGGGTTATTCGCGCTACGTGGTAGCTTGCTACTATCCCTCACGCGGGTTTAACTTAACATTGAGTATTTGGTTACGTTTGAAAATAAAAATGTAAATTGCTAGTAAGAAGCAAGAATCAGTTTTTAAACAATAACCAACATGCCTAAACATGAAACAATTACTTTTTTTAACTCTAATCTTTCTAACTTACATCAGCTACGGCCAAATCAAACCTGATAGTATTGATGTTTATATCAGTGGTCGTGTAGATACCACAGATAAAGATATCGGAGAGATTTATACCGTATTTAAAAACTACTTACAAACAAGACCTGATTCAATCAGATATAATACGAATTGGAATAAATTAGAACAAAGTAAAGGCTACAAAGGAAACATCGCATTGTTTTATACACCGTTATACAATTTAGGTGCCGATCCGCAAACCATTTTTACTATTTGGAAACCATTCATTTTAACAATCGAACCCCAATCTAATGATAAGTATCTTTTGCGCGTTGCTTTAGTTAAAAACGAAGAAACCCCTGATAAACTTCTTACCATCTTGAATCTAAATGCGGTATTAGAAAACGGAAGTTGGGTACTTCAAAACACAATTGTTGATTACACCAATAATTGGAACACAAAGGCGTATAAATACTTGAAATATCAATTTTCTAAGGATTATCTATTTAATGAAGAGCTTGCCGAAAAAGCCATCAGGCACTGCGATTCAATTGCCCAAATTCTCAATGTTAAAAACGTTGATACATTTACTTACTTTATATGTAATAATGCCGATGAAATGGGTGAACTTTTTGGATATGAATATTATTATTTGAACTACACAAGGGGGCTCACAATAAAATGGCGTAAAGAAATTTATTCATCAAACAATTCAGAATATTACCCACACGAATTCATGCACATGATTTTCTACACTGTTAATTCAGATAGTATAGGTTATTTGGTAGAGGAAGGGTTAGCTTGTTTTTTAGGGGAATACGGTACAGAAAAATACAAAACTCAAATCAGTAAACTTGCTAACGACTACCTAAATCAAAAGCCAACTTACACATTTGATAATTTATTGAACGATGCAGCATCATGGAATGGGTATCAAACTGCTTACCCTGTTGGATCTGCTTTAGCGGAAATTGTATATGAGGCGAAGGGTTATCAAGGGTTGAAAATACTTATTGAGTCTAATACAAAGTCTTATAAAGAAATGATAACAATCCTTACTGAAATTACTAAACTGAGCAAAAGGAATTTGGAGAAAGCGTTCAGAAAAAAACTCAATGGGTATGTTTATAGAACTAAATAACCAAAAGCATAGCTAAAGCAGTGCTTGTTTTTTTATTAATAAATAACAGCTCCAGCGTGGGCGAATTTTGTTAGCGATAATTGCAACCCACAACAACCCAGCCGTGTTACACTAAAAATCAACCCACAGCGTTTTCATTACGCTAATATCTTTTTGTAAAGTGAAACCCTACAAAATAAAGTTTGCTTTTTTATTAGGCATAATCATCTGTTTGAATGGTTGCCGAATAGACGACTCGCTTGCAGTTTTAAGTGAGGGAAAATATGTTATTCAATATTCAAACCCGCAAATTTTATCCAATCACGATGATTTGGACACGAATTTTTGGCATCCACCGGAATCATACTATTTACTTAAGTCAGCCGAAAATAGTTTCAACTTTCATTACTGCACTAACTCATCAAACGGATTGAAAATTTTACCCTGTGTTATTGGCAACGTAACCACATCAAATACCACAATAACATTTACTAAATTATTACCTATTGGGTTAAACAACTCAGAGGATTCGTGTTTCATTAATTTACAAAATGACACCGGAAGCATCACTATTTTAGAATCGAAATTCAACAGGGCAGGAGAAATAGTAGGTACTTGTAATGCTTATCTGTTGTTCAGAAACTTCCCTAATGACTATAAGTTTTACAAATGCAAAGCCAATTTTGTTCTACGTAAACAAGATAATTAATACCGTATTCGTCCAACATCTCTGTTCACTAGAGCCCAATTGCCATTAGAGTAGATTTTAGGATAGAAGTATTGTTTTTATTACGACCTTAAAGTTTCTAAATATAGAAACTATTTTTATATTTGTGTCGTGTAACCTTTAACCTTGTATGAGATATTTTGAAACGAAATTTCTTGATGAAGCAGATGAGTTTATAGCAAAGCTTGATTTAAAAACAATCAAGAAAATTCTATATAACATCGACTTAGCCGAACATACAAATGACCCGAAGCTTTTTAAAAAACTGCAAGGTGATATTTGGGAATTTAGAACAAAGTTTGCCGGAATACAGATACGACTGTTAGCTTTTTGGGACAAAACAGAAAGTAAAGATACACTTGTAATTGCAACGCACGGCTTTATCAAAAAGGTTGATAAAGTACCTGCTAATGAAATTAGGCGTGCAATAAAATTAAGAGAAAAATATTTCGACAATAAATAGCATAACAATGGCCACCAAAAAAGTAAAAACACAAACACTTGCCGAAATGAAGGATAAGTACATCGGTAAGGTAGGTTCGAAGGAACGTGATAGTTATGAGTATGAACTCAGCATGGATGTGTTAGGGAAAATGATAAAAGCAGCAAGGCAAGAGCGAAATTTAACACAGGAAGAATTGGGTAAGTTGGTAGGTGTGCAAAAGGCTCAAATATCCAAATTAGAATCTAGTGCCAATAGCGCTACTGTTGCCACTATTTTAAAAGTATTTAAAGCATTAAAAGCAGAAATTCATTTCAATGTAAAGCTCAAGGATAATTTTGTTGAATTAGCATAAACATTAATTCAACCCAACATCACCCCACAAAAAAGCCCCCAATGTTATTGGAGGCTTTTAAAAATATATTACTAAAAAATTAGTGTGTAGCTAGGTAGCTGGCAATACCTTCAGCGGTATCTTTTAAGCCGTCTTTTCCTTTGTTCCAATCAGCAGGACAAACCTCTCCGTTTTCTTCAAAGTATTGTAATGCATCAACCATACGTAAAGTCTCATCAACGCTGCGGCCTAATGGTAAATCGTTAACCACTTGGTGACGAACAATACCGTTTTTGTCGATTAAGAATAAACCACGGTAAGCAACGCTGTCTTCACCTTGGTTGCCAATCCATAACATATCACCGTTGTCATCGTAATTGTAATGGCCTGCCAATACACCATAGTTTAATGCAATGGTTTTGTTTACATCAGCTACCAATGGATATTTTACACCTTGAATACCACCATCGTTTTGTGGGGTATTTAACCAAGCCCAATGGCTAAATTTAGAATCGATTGAGCAACCTACAACTGCTACATTGCGGGCTTCAAATTCTTCCATTCTGCGTTGGAAAGCAATGATTTCTGTAGGGCAAACAAAAGTGAAATCTAACGGGTAAAAGAAAAATACCACATGTTTTTTACCAATAAATTGCTCTAACGAGAAATCTTCAACAAACTCACCACCGTTAACCACGGCAGAAGCTTTAAACGAAGGTGCTTTTTTTCCTACTAACATTGTCATATTATTTAATTTGTTATTTTAATGTAATGGTGCGAAGTTAACTCTTACCCCATTATCAAAAACTCATTTTTAATTTAGCTATCAATAATTAAAACTTATCCATTCATCGATGCCAAGAATTCTTCGTTGCTATTGGTGTTTTTCATATTTTTCAACAATACATCCATAGCCTCTTCAGCGTTCATGTCGGCAATGTGGTTACGCAATACCCACACACGTTGTAAAGTAGCTTTGTCCATCAATAGGTCTTCACGTCTGGTGCTACTTGCCACAATGTCAATAGCAGGGTAAATACGTTTGTTGGCCAACCTTCTATCGAGTTGAAGTTCCATGTTACCAGTACCTTTAAACTCTTCAAAAATTACCTCATCCATTTTACTTCCTGTTTCGGTTAAAGCAGTAGCAATAATGGTTAATGAACCACCATTTTCAATTTTACGTGCCGCACCAAAAAAGCGTTTTGGTTTGTGCAATGCATTGGCATCAACACCACCTGATAATATTTTACCCGATGCAGGTTGTACCGTATTAAATGCGCGTGCCATACGTGTAATAGAGTCTAATAAAATTACAACGTCATGCCCGCACTCGGTCATACGTTTTGCTTTTTCTAAAACAATATTGGCTAGTTTAACGTGTTTTTCTGCCGGTTCATCAAATGTACTTGCAACCACCTCTGCGCGCACACTGCGTTGCATGTCGGTAACCTCTTCCGGACGTTCATCAATCAATAAAATAATTAAATAAACCTCAGGATGGTTTTTGGCAATGGCATTGGCAATGTCTTTTAATAAAATGGTTTTACCTGTTTTAGGTTGAGCCACAATTAAACCACGTTGACCTTTACCAATGGGTGCAATTAAATCTATTATACGGGTTGAATATGAAACCGCATTTTTTGATAAGTTTAATTTTTCATCAGGGAAAAGAGGTGTTAAGTGTTCAAATGCTACGCGGTCTCTAATTTCTGCTGCACTGCGCCCGTTCACCGATTCTACTTTAATTAATGCAAAGTATTTTTCGCCTTCTTTTGGAGGGCGAATGGTACCACGAACGGTATCACCTGTTTTTAATCCCAACAATTTTATTTGCGATGGTGATACATAAACATCATCCGGAGATGGCTGATAGTTATAATCGCTCGAACGTAAAAAACCGTAACCATCAAGCATGGTTTCTAAAACGCCTTCGCTGCTTACAATACCTTCCAGCTCTTGCAATAATGCTTGTTGTTGTTGAATGCGCTCGTTGCGTTCGTTACGCTCGTTGTTGCGTTTTTCTTTCCAATTATTATTTCCGTTGTTCGGATTGTTTTGTGGGTTGTTTGAGCCGTTATTGTTTTCACTTTCGTTACTCACCGGTGTTTCTTCAACACTATTTTGCGGAGCTTGTTGCGTTTCCAAAACCGGTTGAGGTTGTTGTTGTTCCTCTTCTTGTTTGGTTTCTGTAACAGGAGCTGGTGTAAAATCAATATCATCAAGTAAGCTTTCCGATGAAGTGTCCATCATTCTTTCTTCGCTTACTATTTTATCATCTCCTTTTTTAGGACGGCCTCTGCGTTTTTTTGGTGCATCATCAGCACCGGGGGTATTTGTATTTTCGTTCATTTTTATTTGTTCAAGCAATTGCTGTTGAGCTGTAATTGCATTAATAAGTTCTTCTTTGCTCATCGCATCAACACCTGGTATGTTAAGCGAAAGCGCCACCTCGCGTAGTTCCGAAATTATCATATCGGATAACGTAGTTTTACTGTACATCAAAAAAAATTAAATTAATAAGATCTTGTTTGATTGCTTTGCCTTGCACTGTTTCCTTTAATACACCTAAAAGCTTTTTATGGAATGTGTTAGAGCAATGGAAGAATTTCCGACTGCAAGGTAAAAATAAAATTGAATAAGCAAAATAATTTTCTTGTTGATTGATTTTTAGGTTACTAGATGATAACATGTATAATCACATTAAGCTTACCCATTTTTATATAAAAAAGCCATGCTGTGTTTACAACATGGCTTTACTATTTTTTAATGGTTGATGTTATACCAACAATTTAACCGGATTTTCTAAAAGTTCTTTTAATGTTTTTAAGAAAGCCGAACCTACTGCACCATCCACCACGCGGTGGTCGCAGCTTAAGGTAACCTTCATTACATTGGCTACTTTCATTTGGCCGTTTTCTACAATCACGGTTTCTTTAGCTGCACCTACTGCCAAAATACAAGCATCAGGTGGATTAA
>JBFYQC010000120.1:0-5712 GCA_041302975.1 Bacteroidota bacterium | reverse complement strand
GATAAAGTTAGGTTAACTTTAGTAGGTTATACCAACGTGGGTAAATCAAGCATACTAAATATGCTGAGCAAAAGCGATGTGCTTGCCGAAGACAAACTGTTTGCAACCTTAGACAGTACCGTGCGTAAAGTAGTAATTGATGATATTCCGTTCTTATTAACCGATACAGTAGGTTTTATTCGTAAACTCCCACATCAATTAATCGAATGTTTTAAAAGCACCTTAGATGAGATAACGGAAGCAGATGCATTGATACATGTGGTGGATGTTTCGCACCCAAATTTTGAAGACCAAATAGCGGTGGTGAATAAAACCTTAGAAGAAATTAAAGCCCATAAAAAACCTATTTTATTGGTATTTAATAAAATCGATAAGCTTAAAGAACCACTCAGATTACCTGATGAGATTGAAGAAGGCGAAGACGATATTCCTTACATTGATCGTTTAAAAAATACTTGGATGGCGAAAGAAAATGCACCTGCTATTTTTATTTCGGCTACAAAAAAAACAAATGTACAAGAACTTAAAGATGCAGTTATTACATTGGTTAGAAAACATAACAAGGTGGGCTACTTTAAATAGCCTCTCTTGTTTAAGTAGCAATTGGATGTTATTTATGCTTCATTACAGAGCCTGCTAGCTTTCTGCAAACAATTAAACACCCTCATTATCAAGCCAAAACTAAAACCTTATTTGGCATTAGCTAAAGCCACATAATTTCATATTTTTGCATCTCGTCAAAATTAGGACTAACAACAAAATCTATCAAACAAATGAATAAACAAGCAGTAACACTAAGTGTATTAACATTAGTTACTTCATTTACATTTGCACAAAAGCCTGTTAAAAAACAAGGCACTCCTGTTAAAGCTAACATTCAAACAGCAACGGTAAAAAAAACTGACCCCATAGTATTTACGTATGGTACAGACACCGTTTACAAATCGGAGTTTGAGCGTTTGTTATCAAAAAACCGTAACCAAAAAGAAACGCCAACTGAAGAAAGCGTTAGAGAGTATCTAGAGCTTTACCAAAACTTTAAAATGAAGGTAAAAGAAGCTAAACTTATGCATCTTGATACGCTCAGTAATTTTAAAACAGAGCTAGCGGGTTACCGTAAGCAATTGGCTAATCCTTATTTAACCGACAAAAAAGCTACTGAAGGTTTGGTTAAAGAAGCCTACGAGCACATGTTAAAAGAAGTGAACGCAAGCCACATTTTAATTACCTGTACAGAAAATGCCAAACCGGCCGATACATTGGCTGCTTATAATAAAGCACTAGAATTACGTAAACGCAATTTAAAAGGGGAAAACTTCGACTCGTTAGCTGCAAAAAATTCTGATGATCCATCAGCCGTTACCAACTATGGCAACTTGGGTTGGTTTGCAGCATTTGATATGATTTATCCATTTGAAAAAATGGCTTACAGCACACCAAAAGGACAAGTATCTGTTCCATTCCGCACACGTTTTGGTTACCATATTTTAAAAGTAAACAACATTCGTGATGCACGTGGTGAAGTAAAAGTGCAGCACATTATGCGCAGCACTGGTGCTAATGCAAGTGCTGAAACCATTGCCGAACAAAAACTCATTATTGATAGTGTGGCTCAAGCATTAAATACAGGAACAGCTACTTTTGATGATTTAGTACAAAAATACAGCATGGACGAAGGCAGTAAACCAAACAAAGGTGTGATGAACTGGATTTCGAGCAGCAGTCGTTTTCCTGAAGAGTTTAAAGCTGTGGCTTTTGATTTAGAAAAGGACCAAGTATCAAAAGTGTTTTCAACAACCTACGGATACCATATTATTAAATTGGTAGAAAGTAAACCGGTTGCTCCATTTAAAGAAGTAGAAGAAAGCTTAAAAACCAAAGTAGCCCGCGATAGCCGTGCAGAGAGCAGCAAAGCATCAGTATCAGCACGTATAAAACGTGAAAACAACTTTAAAGAAAACGCTGCCAACTTTAAAACATTTGTAAATGCTTGCGATAGTACCATTTTTATGGATGGTTATGTGATTGATGAGAAAAAATTTGGTAAAAATGTATTGTTCAGCCTAGGCAAAAGCAATTACACAGCCAACGATTTTGCAAACTACATATTAAGAACACATGATCATTTTGAACCAGGTCAATCTGTATACATGATGGTAAATAACATTTACAAACGTTATGTTGATGATGAAGCATTGGCTTATGAGGAATCTCAATTAGAAACCAAATACGAAGACTTCCGTAACTTAATGCAAGAGTATCATGATGGTATTTTATTGTTTGATTTAACCGACAAAAAAGTATGGAACAAAGCGGTAATTGATACTGCAGGTTTAGAGAAATTTCATGATGCCAATAAAACCAAATACATGTGGAAAGAGCGTGTAAGAATTTTAACTTATAGCTGCCTTGATGAAAAAACCAAAAAGGCTGCGATGAAAATGGCTAACGAAGGAAAATCGAGCGATGAAATTAAAGCTAAACTAAGCAAAAAAATGACTGGTGCTGTAGTAATTACAGAGCAAAAAGCTGAGCGTGGCGAAAGCAGCAATACCGATAAATTATACGATAAAAAAGGTGTGGTTGATATTGCAAACGAAAACAACCAATACAAGTTTAATTATGTTGTAGGTATTGTTGCTCCTGAACCAAAAATATTAAGAGAAGCAAAAGGATTAGTTACCAGCGATTACCAAAACTACTTAGAAAAAGAGTGGATTAAAGAATTAAAAGCTAAGTACCCGGTAACTGTAAACGAAGAAACAGTGAAGTCGTTGTTTAAATAATTAACACATTACCATATTATAAAACGGTCGCTCCAAAACAGGGCGGCCGTTTTTTTTGCTTGGGTTGATGTTTGGTTTTGCGTAACATTAATGCTTACTTAGCAACATGTTGGCACCAAATTTAAACCCAGATGTAAGTAAGTTTTTAAACGAGTTAAATCATCCGTTAAAGGAAGAAATTGAGCTGCTACGCAACATTATTTTAAACAGCAATAAGACACTCACTGAAAACATTAAATGGAATGCACCTAATTATGTGGTGGACAAAAACGACCGTGTAACTTTAAAAATAAACCCACCTAAAAACATACTGATTATTTTGCACTGTGGAGCTAAAGTACAAGCAATGCCCACACAAAAACTAATTGATTACACCTGCAAAGTTTTAAGTTGGAAAACCAACGACAGGGCCATCATCACCTTAAATAACAAACAAGATATCATCGCTTACCAAAATGATATTGCAACCATTGTTAACTTGTGGTTAGAGACAACAAAAAATATTTAAACCATCTCATTATACTTGAGTACATGCCGCTGCGTTTTCTTTTTACCGCAAAGGTTTCCGAAGGGTCGGAAGGAGCTTTTCGCAGAGAAGAATAGAGGACAAGGCCAACCACTTCTGAGGTAAAAGAGTTTGCTTCGCAAATATTTTATAAAGTTAATTATCCAATTTAAGTTAAACCATCCCCAATGCCGAAGGCATTTCTTTGTACCCGTTATGGTTACCTCCCCTATGCCAGAGATCTTGCGCTGTGCCAGTTGTGCTTCCGAATCTTCGGAACGTTGTGTTCGTTGTGGTTATCTCCTCATTACCAAAGACGTTGCGCTGCGTCTCTCTATCTCTCAAATCGACTATGCTCAAATCTTCGCAAGACCACTCACCCACCTCTGCGTTTTCTTTTTTACCCCAGAGGTAAAAGCCATTTGAGATTGATGCGTTAAAATCTTTTACAGTAAAGTATTGGTACTATCAACCGGTGGCAAATCGGTTATATTTGATGCGTTAATTACTTACACCATGGAAAACAAAAACTACAGCGTTGTATATAGATTGATGCATTGGGCCATTGCCTTTTGTATGTTGGCTTTATTATTTACCATCTTTTTAAGGTTAACCTGGATGAACAAAAACCATGTGGCCGAAATTATTAAAAACTATTTAGCCACTACCAATCAAACTTTAACCGATGACCAAATGATTTTATTGGCTAAAAAAATAAGGAAACCCATGTGGGATTGGCACATTTATTTTGGTTATGCGTTAGTGGGTTTATACAGTTTGCGTATGGCCCTACCCTTTTTTGGCGAAATGAAATTTACCAATCCGTTTAGTGCGAGTTTCAGTGCAAAACAAAAATTCCAATATGGGTTGTACTTAGTATTTTATGTGTGTGTGGCCATATCATTAATTACAGGTTTAGTTATAGAGTTAGGACCAAAAGATTTAAAAGGCAAAATGGAAGAAATACACGAGCTTTCTATTTATTACCTGCTTGGGTTTATTGTATTGCACTTAGGTGGCGTAATGATGGCCGAATTAAGCAACGAACAAGGTTTGGTATCGAGGATAATTAGCGGGAAGCGTAAGTGAGTTTAATTGTATTGAAATCGGAATGATGAGTTATTTTGTATGACATTTACCTTTCTATCATCATTGTGGTTTGTAAATTATTTTAACTTAAACTGAGCCTCCACCTTGTTCCCACATTACAATAAATTCGTATTGACAAGAAACACTATTCCAAACACGTTTATTGTTTTTCTATATCTTTTATGTCTGGTTCTGCAATGATGTAGAAATCAATTTTAAAATCGCAATAAGGATAGCTTTGGTAAAGCTTATTAAATTGCTGCATCGCTTTTTCGTCCCACAATTTATTTTTGTAACAGAAGTAATGCGTATAGCTGCTTACCACTTCTGTAGTTTTATATTCAAAATCAAATTGTTTTACTTTTTCTATTAAGTTATCGTGCTGCACAGGTACAGGTAAAATGGTATAGATATTATTGTTGAAAATATGAAAATTCCTTTTACCATCTGTTTTAGCAATGAGTTTAATGATGCATCTTACTGCGCTGTCTTTTTGTAACTCTTGTAAGATGTTTACTCTACTGGTTTCATTTAAATGTTCAATATCAAAAACTGTTTTGTAATAGATATTGTAAATTTTCAAATCGGGATAATCTTTTTGATAATCTCTTCTAGTTGTATTGTTCTTTTCTTGAAAAGGCATTGCATTATAAAATACAGCATACTGATGGTGTTTATAATCCACCGGTCGCTTTATATTATTTACAATCATATAAGGTTCGTTGGGTTGTAGTAAGTATAATGGTATGGTTCTGTTGTTTTCACCATTTACCAAAGGGTAAGTAATGCTGCTGTTATCCTTTACTATTTTAATTTGCTTCGCATTTTCAGGAAACAAATAATTGAATTTATTGCTGGTTACAAAAATTGGATAGTCTTTAGCATTATTGGTATAATACACTTTACATTCTTTGATAGCTGCATTCATTAATTCAAAGCTGAAGTTTTTGCCGTGATATACCACATCATAACCATCGCCAAATTTTGCTTTTATGGTTATCCCTCCAATTTTACTGCTATCTGCATTTAGTTTGCAGCCAGCTTCTTTCATTATACCATTTGGAAACGTGTATAAATAGTTGTGTTTTAAACTATCTAGCGGAATTAAAAACTGTAAACTCCCATCTGGCATTTTACGCATAGCAGCATTTTTGTTTACGAGTTGCGTATATAAGGTAACTGTTAAATGCTCCTTACCATACTCTACTCTTGCCATTTGATTAACAGGATAATAATAGCCTTCGAAGCTTTCAAATACTTTATAGTAAACCAAGGGAGCTTTGCTGCCGGCTTTTATTACACCGGGCATATTCCAGTCTTGGTGATAATATG
>JBFYQC010000119.1:0-3709 GCA_041302975.1 Bacteroidota bacterium | reverse complement strand
TCATTCCAAACCAATACCCAAACACCGGTTTCAGTTCAAAAACTTATAAGTGGTATTTATATTATAGAAATATCAACCCAAGAAAAAGGAATAAGCCGTAAACGGTTTATGAAAAGGTAAGGTTAGTTGTTTTTAGAAAAGATGTACTGGACAATATTGGCTCCCATTTGCAGTGCTTTTTGTCTAACTGCTTCAGGGTCGTTGTGCACGTCTGCATCTTCCCAACCATTGCCTAAATCGCACTCATAACTATAAAAGCAAACCAATCGGCCTTTGTATATCAACCCGAAACCCTGCGCAGGTTTACTGTCGTGTTCGTGTACTTTGGGTAAGCCATTGTTAAAGTTAAATTTCTGATGATAAATAGGATGGCTGTATGGGAGTTCTGCAAACTCCAGTTCAGGAAAAACTTTTTTCATCTCACGCCTAAAAAATTTATCCATACCGTAGTTATCATCGGCATGTAAAAAACCTCCGGCTATTAAATAGTTACGCAAGTTTTCGGCTTCGGCATTGCTTAATACAATATTACCGTGGCCTGTTAAATGCACAAAAGGGTAGTTTAACATATCCGGACTTCCTACCTCTACTACATCTTCCTCCGGTACGAAATTGGTTCCTATGTTTTGGTTACAAAACCTAATTAAGTTGGGCAAAGAAGTTTTATTGGCATACCAATCGCCACCACCATTATACTTTAACTTGGCCATTTTTAGGGTTGGCGGAGCAAATGCAAAAGTGATTGAAACTAAAACAAGCAGTGTTAATTTTTTTAACATGGTTCAAATATACTTACTTACTCACTTAATTTGATAGTATTGCCTTAACGGTGAAACAAGCGTATAACGCGGCAGTTTCGGTGCGTAGTATGGTTTTACCTAACGAAACCGGAATAAATTGATGTTGTTGGGCAAGCTTTACTTCAGCTTCAGTAAAATCACCTTCGGGTCCTATTAAAATGGTGATTTGTTTTTGTGCAAACTGCCTTATTTTTTGGTTGATGAGTGCAGTTTCATCTGTCTCGCACCAAGCCATAAACTTTACACCTTGTATATCTTGCTTAAAAAAATCGGTAATTTTTTGCAACGCATTTATTTTAGGTAAATACCATTGTTTACTTTGTTTCATGGCACTTACGGCAATTTTTTCGCAACGTTCTAAATTCACTTTGGCACGTTCGCTGTTTTCGGTTTCTATAAACGTTATTTCATCTATACCGGCTTCTGTGGCTTTTTCGATAAACCACTCCATGCGGTCAAAATTTTTGGTAGGTGCCACAACAATATGTAGGTAAAAATCTCTTCCGCTCGATTCTACCTGTGTATGTATAGTGCTTTGTGTTATTTGCAATACACATTTCTTGGGATGATCATCAACAATAATAGCTTTGGCATGTGTACCTTTACCATCTGCTAAATCTACTTCATCACCGTTTTTTAAACGCAAAACACGTACACAGTGTTTAGATTCGTCTTCGCTTAATATAATATGGTTCTGGCTTAAATCGGTTTGATAAAAAACATGCATGTGCGAATATAACTGACTTCTGTTTTTTTCGGTTATTTTTGAAACGCAATTTTAGCATCAAACATTATGATAAATATTATTGGAGTAATACCTGCACGTTATGCCTCAACTCGTTTTCCTGGTAAACCACTTATTGATATTGGGGGTAAAAGCATGATACAAAGGGTATATGAGCAATGCAAAAAATCTTCAGTATTAAGTGATGTAATTGTAGCAACAGACGACCAACGTATAGCGGATCATGTTATAGCCTTTGGAGGTAAGGTATTGATGACGGCCGAAACACACCAGAGTGGTACTGATCGTTGTGCAGAAGTGGTATCGAAATATACCGGTAAATGCGATGTTGTAATTAATATACAAGGTGACGAACCTTTTATTGATCCTAAACAAATTGAGTTATTGGCTTCGACTTTCCATAATGAATCAACCCAAATTGCTACTTTAATAAAAAAAATAAGTAGCGAAGAAGAATTGAGAAATCCTAATGTGGTTAAAGCTATTACCAATAAAAATAACCAAGCCATTTACTTCTCTCGTTCGCCTATTCCTTACCGCAGAAATCCCGGTATTGATATTACTTATTTTAAACATGTGGGTATTTATGGGTACCGAACAAAAGTTTTAGCGGAAATAACGCAACTGCCAATGGGACAATTGGAGCAAGCCGAAAGTTTAGAACAATTACGTTGGGTTGAAAATGGCTATCATATCGCTTTAAAAGAAACCGATATGGAAACCATAGCCATAGATACACCTGACGATTTGGAGCGTGTTTTAAAATTATTGTAAGCACGTAATTGTTGTATTACATGGTGCTTAGCTACTTTCCCACATAATTGTTTAAAAATTGTTTGGCCTAGGCATCAGATTAAACTTTTTACCCACTAATATTTTATTACATTTGTATCCCATATAGTTAAAAATGCTATATGGTTTGCTAGTTAAGTGCTTCACGCTCATTAACTCTAAACCGGCTTTTGCTATTAACTCGCAGTAAAACATGACGCACAATCCAAAATATATTTTCGTTACCGGTGGTGTAACTTCTTCTTTAGGGAAAGGAATTATTGCCGCTTCATTGGCCAAATTGCTTCAGGCACGTGGCTACACAGTTACCATTCAAAAGTTTGATCCGTATATTAACGTAGATCCCGGAACACTTAATCCTTACGAGCACGGTGAATGTTTTGTTACCGATGATGGTGCCGAAACCGATTTGGATTTAGGTCATTACGAACGTTTTTTAAACGTACCCACCTCTCAAGAAAACAACGTAACTACCGGACGTATTTACCAATATGTAATTGAAAAAGAACGTGAGGGTGCTTATTTGGGTAAAACTGTTCAGGTAATTCCGCATATTACGGATGAGATTAAGCGCAGGATGAAACTGATTGGCGACAGCGGTAAATACGAAATTATTATTACCGAACTTGGTGGAACCGTTGGTGATATTGAGTCGTTGCCATACATAGAAGCTGTACGTCAGTTGAAATGGGAATTAAAACCCGAAGATTGTATGGTGGTGCATTTAACCTTGTTGCCTTATTTAAGTGCAGCACACGAGTTAAAAACAAAACCTACACAACACTCAGTAAAATTGTTGTTAGAGTCGGGTATACAGCCTGATGTATTGGTTTGCCGCTCAGAGCATCCAATTAATAAGGACATTAAAAAGAAAATTGCCTTATTCTGTAACGTAACGCCAAACTCGGTTATTGAAGCATTGGATATGCAAACCATTTATGATGTACCGATGGCCATGTTGAAAGAAAAGTTGGATAAAACGGTTTTAACCAAACTAAAACTTTCGGCTAAAAACGAGCCGGACATGGATAGTTGGTTAAACTTCTTAACCCGTCATAAAAATCCTAAACACGAAGTTAAAATTGGTTTAGTAGGTAAATATGTAGAGTTACCGGATGCATACAAAAGTATTGCCGAAGCATTTATACATGCGGGTGCCAGCAAAGAGTGCAAAGTAAAATTAGAATATATACACAGCGAATTAATAACCGATGAAAATGCACAACACAAATTAGGTCATTTAGATGGCGTTTTGGTTGCACCTGGTTTTGGTGATAGAGGTATTGACGGAAAAATTGCCGCGGTTAAATATGTGCGCGAAAACAAGATTCCTTTCTTTGGTATTTGTTTGGGTATGCAAACTTGTGTAATT
>JBFYQC010000118.1:0-22510 GCA_041302975.1 Bacteroidota bacterium | reverse complement strand
GTGCAGCAGTTTCTGTTGTTGCGCTCTCTTGTTTGGGTTGAGTTTTTGTCTCGTTATCACAAGCTGCAAAAACTACTAACAGCAATGCAACAGCACTTATTTTTAATTGGATATTTTTTTTCATTTTGTTATTTAATAACGCGAAGTAATGAACGATGAGGATTAAAGAATGGTATAACTTGTTCCTTCTTTTCCATCTTTAATTTCGAAACCAATTTCTTTCAATTTGTCTCGAATTAAATCAGAAGTTGAAAAATCTTTGCGCGATTTTGCATCAGAACGAACATCTAAAATCATGTTCATTAAACCATCAATTTTATCGGTGTTAACAGCGTTTTCCTCTTTTAATCCCAACACATCAAACACCATGTTTTTCATTAATTGTACCAATGTATTTTTATCACCTTCTGTAATGGTTTCTTTGCCATCATTTACGCTGTTAATTATCCTAACACCATCAAACAAATGCGATAATGTAATTGGGGTATTAAAATCATCATCCATAGCAGCATAAACATTGGTTTTTAATTCGCTGATATTAGAGGTAGATGTTATTGACGTTTTTAAACCTTCCAACAACTTCATGGCATTCATCAATCGCGCAAAACCTTTTTCGGCAGCTTGCAAAGCTTCGTTACTAAAATCAAGTGTACTGCGGTAATGTGCTTGCAACATAAAAAAACGCACTGTCATTGGGCTATAGCCTTTATCTAATAATTTATGACTACCCGAAAATAACTCAAACGGCAAAAAAGAATTACCTAAACTCTTGCTCATTTTTTGTCCGTTAACGGTAAGCATATTGGTGTGCATCCAATAATTAACCGGGGTTTTGTGGTGATTGCAAGCAACGTTTTGCGCAATTTCGTTGGTATGGTGTGTAGGTGCTAAATCCATTCCACCTCCGTGAATATCGAACCTATCACCTAAATATTTTTTACTCATGGCCGAGCACTCCAGGTGCCAACCCGGAAAACCTTCGCCCCAAGGACTAGGCCAGCGCATAATATGTTCAGGTTTTGCTTTTATCCAAAGTGCAAAATCTAACCGGCCACGTTTATCATCTTGTCCGCCAAGCTCACGTGTACCATTTAACAAGTCATCCAAATTACGACCGGTTAATGCAGTGTAGTTATTGTCTTTGGCAAACTTCTCTACATCAAAATAAATAGTACCGTTACTTTCATAAGCAAAACCATTGGCCATTATTTGTTTGGTCATCTCTATTTGCTCAATAATATGGCCAGTTGCAGTTGGTTCTATACTTGGAGGAAAAGCATTAAATGCATCCATTACATTGTGAAAATCGATGGTGTAACGTTGCACAATCTCCATCGGCTCTAACTGTTCTAGTTTTGCTTTTTTACTAATTTTGTCCTCACCTTCATCGGCATCGCTTTCTAAGTGCCCAGCATCGGTGATATTGCGCACATAACGCACCTTGTAACCCAAGTGTTGCAGGTAACGAAACACCACATCAAAAGATATAAAAGTACGCGCATTACCTAAATGCGCATTGTTATATACCGTTGGTCCGCACACATACATACCCACGTGTCCTGCATGTATAGGTTCAAACTTTTCGGTGGTACGCGAAAGCGTATTGTATAATTTAAGGTTGTGGTTAATCATAAACGCACAAATCTATTAAAAGGATAATGGTATATAAAATAAAAAAGCGCCCGAGAGCGCTTTTTTTTGTAATGTTTTAATTAAAACGGTAAATCGTCTGAAGCAGAATCGGCTGTAAAGCTTGGTTCGTTATCCGGATGAAACGGATCTGCATCAGGAGTTGATGTACCCTGACCTTGAATTTTCCATGCACGTGCATCTGTGTACCAACGGCCATTGTACTCACGGCTTTCAAGATTTAATGATGCAGTAATTACATCACCCACATTAAAACGCTCAAGGTCGTTAACCTTCTCGTTCATGGTGCTAATCATTACTTTGCGTGGGTAGGTTTCTTGTGTTTCAATCACAAATTCTTGCTTACTCCAAGGTTTGCCTGCTTTGCTAATTCCTTCTGTTTTGTTCATTTTCTGAACAATTTTTCCTGTTATGTCTAAAGCCATACGTATAAATTATTTATTGTTTTATGCTTGTTTACAACACCATAAGCACATTCTTTGGGCTAATGATGAAATGCGAAAATATCAGAAAAAAGTATGTTTTTGTATGCGCGTTGATAATTTTTGGACAACATTGATAAAGCCCGCAGGCTTTAACCATTACAAAACCCAATACACAAGCTAAGCTGGTCAGGCAATTACTGCAATCTTTGTTCCTTCTTCACAAGTATAATTCGGCTTTTCCAAAGCCTAAGTATCTTATAAGGGATTGAACCTAAAAATAAATCTTCACTACAAAAATGGCGGTAAGTACACAAACCAAATCAACCAATAGCATTACACTAAGGGCATAACGACTGTCTTTAATATTTACCGAACCAAAGTATAAGGCCACCACATAAAACGTGGTTTCGGCTGCACCTTGAAACAAACAAGAAAGTTGTCCGGCCACACTATCAGCACCATACGTTTTCATGGCATCGAGCATAAACCCACGTGATCCGCCTGCACTAAACGGACGCATTAAGGCAACAGGTATGGCTTGTATAATTTGCGGATCAACACCAAATGCCGCAAGTACAGAGGTTACACCACTCATTACAATATTCATTAAACCCGAGTTGCGAAAAATACTTAAGGCCACCAACATGGCAATCATGTAAGGCAACACACGCACTCCCGTTGTAAAACCATCTTTAGCACCATGTACAAACGAATCGAAAATATTAGTGTTATTGATTTTGAAAATCTTTTCTTGAAAAATGCTGTAAGCTACAATGGCTAAAATAATAAATAACAATACGCCATTGCTTAGGTTACCCGTGAAGTGAAACTTTTGTATGCCGGTAAGTTGATTGACATAAAACAATAAGAAACCAATTACTGCACTTATAATGGTTACAAAAGCAATTACAATGGGGTTTAATAAATTAATACGTTGCTTGATGCTCACAAAAATTAATGCTGCTATGGTACCCACAAAAGAGGTAATAATGGTTGGTAACATAATGTCTGCTGGATTTGCCGCATGTTGTGCCGCACGATAACCAATAATAGAGGTTGGAATTAATGTTAGTCCGGCAGCATGCAAACACAAAAACATAATTTGGCTGTTACTCGCTCTTTCTTTGTTGGTATTTACTTCTTGCATACTCTCCATGGCTTTTAAGCCAAATGGTGTTGCAGCATTATCTAACCCTAAAAAGTTGGCAGCAAAGTTCATGGTCATAAAACCATAAGCCGGATGCCCTTTAGGTAACTCAGGAAATATTTTGGCAAAAAAAGGAGAGAGCACATTGGCTAATTTAGTAATGGCATTGCTATCGTTTAACAGATTTAATAAACCACAGAAAAAAGTAAGGTAACCAATTAACGGAAGCCAAATGTCCATAATGGTATTTTTGCAAGTTGGAAAGATACCATCAGCCGCTTGTTTACCCGCAGCTATTTGTATAATTCCATTATCCATTAAATGGTAGCTGCTATCTCCCGTTGCACTGGTGTATACTTTGTTAGCTTGCAACACCGCGAATAAAGCTGTATCGCTTTTTTGCAACTGTTTAGCCTCCATTTCTGATACAATGGTAGGGTCGTTTTGTTTACCGTTAACCAAACTACCCAAAGTATACATTTGGCCAGTACCCAACATGTAAAAAATATAAATTGCACTGAGTACAATAATGTACGACCAAAATCTGCTTAATGCCATAATGCGTAATACTAAAACTCAATTTTACGCTTTAGGCACTAACTAACCTGCAAACATTTTGTTAGCACATGTGGATAGGATAGCCTTTTTTATGGCCAAGTGTTCACTTTTATTGATGCTGTATCCAAATACGCTTTACAGTTACACCTTTTTCACTTTTTACTTGAACCATGAACAACCCATCAGCTATATCATTAAGTGAGCAACTTTTTAATTGTTGGCCCTGAACAGTATTTACCAATACACCTGAGAGGTCATAAAAATTCACTTCTGTTATATTTCCATCGCTTGCAAAATACAGCATATCGTTTGCCGGATTAGGATAAATACTCACTTTTACAACACCCGCTTCAAAAAGGCCGGTTACTTGCATATTTATGGTATCTGTATAGTTACTGCAATCGTTGCTATTAACCATTACTGCATGGTAATTACCGCTTGAAGTAACCAATAAACTTGGTGTAGTTTTGCCGCTAATTAAAGTGCCATTTTTATACCATTTGTATTGTTTGCCATTGGCTGAATTAACCGCTAATGTATCTCCATTTTTAATTAACCGCACGGGAGTTAAATCAAACATAAAAGCAGTAACTTTTTTAGCTGCACTTTTGGCTCCGCCTTGGGTTTGAGCAACATAATAAGTTACAGCAGAATCAAACTGCAAAGTAAAGTTATTACCTGCAAAAACTTGCTGAGTTAATAGTGAATCCGCATACCATTTTACTCCCGAACCTGATGCTGTTAAAGGTGTTGGTTTTCCGTCTTTACAAAAATTAAACTGGGCGGCACCTCCAGCAATTGGTAAATAAAAGTTTTTAATAAAATAAACATCTGCTTCACCAACTACACCTACTAAATTGCCGTCAATACTATTATTGGTTGTTGCCTGATAGTTTCCGCCCATGTACCAATTACCTTGTTTATCAACCGCAATGGCTGTGGCATATGTCCAGTCAACCTGACCTAGTGTTTTTATCCAATTGGCATTTCCATTTTCGTCCACACTCATCATCAATGCATACCTTCTATTGGAAACGCCATCACCACCTGATTGCCCACCAAATGCAAAAGCAAAACTGTAATCTACAGCTACAGCAATTTTATCATCCGGAGTTAATGCAAGCGCATTACATGTAGAATAAATGCTGTTAGATTGTTTGGCCCATTTCAGGTTTCCATTGGGGTGATAAGATGCCATAAAAAAGTTTTGACGGTTGTTGGCATTACTTAAAATAGTGCCAGAAACATTAATGGGATTATAAAATAAACCACCAATTACAACCTGATGTTGCGAGGTTACTACAATATCCGTAATGTGCTCTAAACTTGATGATGTGGTTGGAAATATTTTGCGTGCCCATTTATAATCACCTTGCTTATTAAAGCAAGCAGTTATGATATTGGCACTAAAAAAGGTATCATTTTTAATATACACATCAAAATGACTATTGGCTGTTACATAAACTAAACTGTCGCGCAATGCAATTTTACCCATACGCGCACTAATGCTATTACAACCAATAGGTATCACTAAACGTGCTGTTCCACTGCTATCAAGCTTTGCGATATACAATGATGTTCCGCCATGATGTGGCATAGCAGGCAACCCATCTAAACTAAAGTTATATTGACTAAACGAACCACAAATCCACACATTATTACTGTCATCAACCAATACATTACCTAATCGTGGTTTCCATGATTGTATGGTTTTTTTATATAGCTGTGTTCCTTCTTGATTAAACTTAAAAAGCGTTCCAGGATCGTTAATACTCATGTATATGTTAAAATTCTTATCCACTGCGAGACTACTAACCATTTCTATATTTGGCGCCACATTAACTCCAGCTATCCAAACAAAATTACCAGCAGATGTGAATTTTGACAAGAAATAACTATATGAACTACCTCCAATTTTGTTAAGTGTGGTATCACCTATAGTAATAGTTGCCGCCATACGTCCAGCAACATACACATTTCCTGAATCGTCAGTGGTAATAGCATCGAAGTATTCGAACTGTGAAGAACCAAAATGCCTTAACCAAGTGTTTTGTGTAAAAACCTGTGTTGAAATGAGCATTAGCGTAACAAGAAGTATATATTGATTTTTCATGATATTAAACGAATGGTACAAATATGCTCATAATAGTTTAGCTTGCTTATAAATTAATATTAAAATGAGTAACACTTGGGTTGAAAAAGACAATAAGCTGAGTAAAACATACAAGTTCGACTCCTTTATGGATGCCATTAATTGGATGAGTAAAGCAGCTGTAGTGATAGAAACCTTTAATCACCACCCCGAATGGAGCAATGTTTACAACAAAGTACATGTTATTTTACGTACACACGATGCTGGTTATATTGTTACCAATAAAGATAGAAAGTTGGCGCAGCTGCTTGATGAGGTGGAATTATAAATTATTATTAATTAGTGGCAACGAA
Source organism: Bacteroidota bacterium (assembly GCA_041302975.1). Lineage (GTDB taxonomy): Bacteria > Bacteroidota > Bacteroidia > UKL13-3 > UKL13-3 > UBA6183. The sequence continues at coordinate 16,285 of JBFYQC010000118.1, read as the reverse complement.
CAAATACGTTGGTAGTTGTAACTTTTTAGCGCATCATTAAGCACTGGTAAATGTCTGTGTCCATGACAATCACTACCTACTAAATGCACCATTTTATTTTCAATAAGGTATTCTACCGTTTTTTTAACTTGAGGCGAATAATAGCCAATTAGCGAGAATAAGTTGATTTGAAACAATACGCCTTGTTCGAACAATTCGGTGTATTTATCTCTATGCATAGCCATAAATGCATAACGCTCGGGATGTGCTAAAACAGGTTTGTAGCCGGCTATGCGTAATTCAAATAATGCGCTTTTAAAATTGGCAGGTTCTTCAGTAAACGGCAGCTCTACCAAAACATGATTTTGGCCGAATGTGAGCAAATTACCCGATGCAATTTTTTTCTCAAAAGCATCGTCAATCATATACTCAGCCGCAGCTTGTATTTCTATGTTAATATTTTGCTTAACCAACTCCTCGCGAATCAATTCAAGAGCTGGCAAAATATTTTCAGGACCATTTTTGTAAAAATCACCCATAATGTGCGGAGTGGTAATTACTTTTTTATATCCACGTTCCGCGAAGTGTTTAATTACTGTTATACTTTCTTCCAAACTTTGCACACCATCATCAATCTTAGGTATAAGATGGCTATGTACCTCTGTTATAATAGGATTTACAAACGAGGCATCAGCAAGTTTAGGTTTGATGTTAAACAGTTTATTAAATATACTCATGGATTGGTTATAGCAGTTGTTTGTTTAAACAACCCTATGCTAAATATTCTTTAAGCGACATAATGTTAGGGACATTTAATGAATCTACTCTGCGTTCATCGGCTACCATCAAAGACACCCAATCTAAACGATGAATAAGTTCGTAAACACTCAATAAATTGAACTGTTCTAAATGCATCGTTAATACTTTATGATTTTCAACTTCTAATAACCCAGTGATAAAATCGAAACGTAAATTAACACGTTCATTTTGGCCTGAGTTCATTACAAAAAATACTGAATCTAAAGTATCATAATAACTTTCTATCACGTTGTGGTTCATCTCAGGTAACACGTGAACAAAGCATTCATGTTTTGCATTTTCTTGGATTTGTTGTGCAAATCTTATTGCGATTGGCTCAAGCAAGGCATCAGCCAATACTACAAATTTGCTCTTAATTCTTGAACGGACTTCCTGAAACATCGCATCAGCATCTTCGTAATATGACTCTGTTTCTGCAAGCGTTGTAGCGATTTTGCTCAACTCTTCTTTATAATTTTTTCCAATTAACTCACCCATTAGCATTACCAAGTAAGTTAATGAAAAGCCTAAAGCCATGCGTGGTTGAAAACCTCCTTCTATTTTAAGCGTGTATACACTTGTACTTTGAGTTAACTGTTCAAGCTTACCACCTGTAGTAAGAGCCAAAATTTTGCAGCCACGTTGTTGTGCATCGCTAAATACTGAAATAGTTTCTTCTGTATTTCCACTATATGAAGCTGCTATAACCAATGTTTTCTCGCTGGCGTAGGCAGGTAAACTGTAATCTGCAACACAATTAACAGGTATTGGCATATCGTTTGAAAAAAACGCCTTTACTATTTGTCCACCAATACCACTTCCACCCAAACCTGCAATAATGATATTATTGAAATCTGTTGCTTTAAGTCCATGCGGTTTATAATTATTTACTGCATAGTTAATTTGATAACTGAATTTTCTTAGCGCTTCGTGCTGCTCGTTCATATAATTTTTTCTTTACTTCTTCTTGATAATATTCATCAGGTATTGGCCGTAACCACTTTTCAGTAATTTCTGTGCCTCAACTTTTAATTGTTCGGTAGTGATCCAACCATTTTTGTAAGCTATTTCTTCAATACATCCTACTTTTAATCCTTGACGTTCTTCCAAAACCTGAACAAATTGTCCGGCTTGCATTAAAGATGCAAATGTTCCAGTGTCAAGCCAAGCTGTACCACGCTTTAAAACACCTACCTTTAATTTTTTTCGTTCTAAATAAACACGGTTAACGTCTGTTATTTCAAGCTCTCCCCTTGGAGATGGTTTAATATTTTTTGCAATTTCAACAACTTCGTTATCATAAAAATATAAACCAGGAACCGCATAATTTGATTTTGGCTCTAATGGCTTTTCTTCAATACTCAACGCATTCATATTATCATCAAACTCAACCACACCGTATCTTTCAGGGTCGTTAACATGATAGGCAAATACAACACCTCCGTCTGGATCATTGTTTTCTTTTAAGAGTTGACTTAACCCTGCGCTAAAGAAAATATTATCACCTAAAACAAGTGCAACTTTATCTTTACCAATAAATTGCTCTCCGATAATAAATGCTTGTGCTAAGCCATCCGGACTTGGTTGTTCAGCATACTCAAACCTACAACCAACTTGACTTCCATCACCTAATAATTTTTTAAACCCTGGTAAATCATGTGGTGTTGAAATAATTAAGACCTCACGAATACCTGCCAACATTAGCACCGATAGTGGATAATAAATCATTGGTTTATCGTAAACAGGCATCAATTGTTTACTTACAGCAAGTGTTAATGGGTGTAAACGTGTACCGCTACCTCCTGCTAAAATTATTCCCTTCATTTGGTTGTTTTCTATTTGTTTAGCACGTTAATTAAGTTTACTAAACTACTTTTAATATTTTAATTAAGCAATTTTGTGGCTAAAACTAACGACTAGTATACATTTTACTGTAGTAGTTTTGATAATCGCCACTGGTAACTTCATCCATCCACTGCTGGTTATCCATGTACCAATCTATTGTTTTTTCAATGCCTTCTTCAAATTGTAAAGATGGCTTCCAACCCAATTCATTCATAATTTTGTTGGCGTCAATGGCATAACGTAAGTCATGTCCTGCACGGTCGGTTACATAACTAATCAACTTCTCCGACTCACCTTCAGGTCTGCCCAAACGTTTATCCATGGCTTTACAAATTACTTTAATCAAGTCAATATTCGTCCACTCGTTAAAGCCTCCGATATTATATGTTTCACCAACTTTACCTTTATGAAATACATCATCAATTGCACGAGCATGATCAACCACATATAACCAATCGCGCACATTCTCGCCTTTACCATAAACCGGCAGTGGCTTGTTGTTTCTAATGTTATTGATAAAGAGTGGAACCAATTTTTCAGGAAATTGGTTCGGGCCATAGTTGTTAGAGCAATTGCTTAGCACCACACGAATTTTGTAAGTATTGTGATAGGCACGTACGAAATGATCGCTGGCCGCTTTACTGGCGCTGTATGGACTTTGAGGATCATATGAGGTTGTTTCTAAAAAGAATCCACCATCATGCAAACTACCATAAACTTCATCTGTAGATACATGGTAAAATAGTTTATCATCCATGTTGTCTTTCCAAGCAGTTTTAGCCGCATTTAACAAGTTTACTGTACCAACCACATTGGTCATTACAAAATCCATTGGGTTTGTTATACTCCTGTCTACATGGCTTTCGGCAGCTAGATGAATTACGTCTGTAAAACCGTATTTATCAAACAAACCACTTATTTCGGCAGCATCAACCAAATCAGCTTTAATAAAAGTATAGTTTGGCGCATTTTCAATATCGGTAATGTTTTTAAGGTTACCGGCATAAGTAAGTTTATCTAAGTTGTAAATATGATAATCAGGATACTTGTTCACAAACAGGCGTACTACGTGAGAACCAATAAAACCGGCTCCACCGGTAATTAAAACTTTTTTCTTCGTCATGTTATTTTACTCTTGCGTGCGCTTTCTTTTACGCACAAAATTTATAATCATTTATTGAGTTTTGACCATTTTGCACAGTTAAACCCAATTTAAAAAGGCAATATATAATTTGTAACTAAATTAGTTGTTAGCAGTTTTAAGTGATTGAAGATGTAACTCCCATTTCCAAGCAGTTTCCAGAGCATTATCTAAACTTCTTTCAGCTTTCCAACCTAATACATTAGTTGCTTTATCACATGATGCAAAAATCTGAACAACATCCCCTTCTCTACGAGGACCTACAACATATTTTAATTTTTCGCCACTCACTTTTTCAAAAGCGGTAACTACTTCTAACACCGTATTTCCGTTTCCAGTACCGATGTTAAAAACAGAATATTGGTCTTTATTATTACTTAAAAACTCAATTGCCTTTACATGTGCTTTAGCTAAATCAACCACATGAATATAATCACGAATACAACTACCATCACGTGTGGGATAATCGTTTCCAAACACCGTTAATTTTTCGCGCATACCAATAGCGGTTTGGGTTACAAAAGGAATTAAGTTATTAGGTACTCCGTTTGGCAATTCGCCAATCAAAGCGCTATCGTGCGCACCAATTGGGTTAAAGTAACGTAGCGCTACAATTTTTGTTGCTGATGCTTTTGCAACATCAAACAATAACTCCTCACATATCTTTTTTGTGTTTCCATAAGGGGAATTTGCCTTTACAACAGGAGAATCTTCCGTAATCGGAAGTGCATCGGCTGTTACATCACCATAAACCGTACAACTTGATGAAAACACCAAATTTTGGACACCATTTTTTTGCATGGCTTCTACCAAATTAACTGTTCCACCAACATTATTTTCGTAATAAGCTAAAGGTTTTTCAACCGACTCTCCCACAGCTTTGTATGCCGCAAAATGAATCACAGCCTCAATATCAGGATGATTTACAAACACATCATTTAACGCTTGTTTATCTCTAATATCGGCTTTTACAAAATCAAAGGACTTTCCTGTAATTTTTTTAATATTATGTACTACCTGCGGACTAGAGTTCTCGAAATTATCTATGGCCACAACATCATATCCCGCATGTTGTAGTTCTACTACCGTATGTGAGCCAATAAAACCTGACCCGCCTGTTACTAATACTTTCATGTTTAGAAGGTTAAAAACAGGCCGCAAGATAGGAATTTAGTGTAAAGAAACAGCGGTTTAATATTAAGTTTTGGCTGATTTACCGTGAGCTAATTAGTAATTAAAAATACCATGTGCTGATTTTACCACCACTTCCTTTTTATCTGCCGCCTCAACATAACCAACAACCTGAGCTTCAATGCCAAACGACTTAGCCAATTGAATCAATCCTTCAGCTGTTTTTTCGTTTACATAAAACTCAAGTAAACTACCCATATTAAACACCTTGTACATCTCGTGCCAGGTACTACCACTTTGCAACTGAATCATTTCAAACAAAGGTGGTGTGGCAAACAAGTTATCTTTAACAAAACGCAATCCGTTTGTATAATGTAATACTTTAGTATGCGCACCACCAGTGCAATGTATCATACCATGTATATCGTTAAAGTAATTATCAAATACTTGTTTAATAATTGGCGAAAACGTACGTGTTGGTGATAAAATCATTTTACCAACATTTACTGGATGACCATCAACTTTGTCGGTTAACTTTAAACCACCGGTATAAACCAATTCATCGGGAACCAATTGGTCGTAGCTTTCTTTTATGTTTTTATAGTGAGCAGACAGCACATCATGACGAGCCATGGTTAAACCATTGCTCCCCATACCTGCATTGTACTCTTTTTCATAATTGGTTTGCCCAAAGCTGGCAAAACCAACAATCAAATCACCCGGTTTTATATTTTTATTATCAATTATATTGCTGCGTTTTGCACGAGCGGTTACGGTGCTATCTACAATAATGGTACGCACCAAATCACCCACATCAGCAGTTTCTCCTCCGGTTGAATGAATATTAACGCCATAGCTGCGCAGCATATCAATAAACTCTTCTGTTCCTTCAATGATGGTTTGAATAACCTCACCTGGAATTAAGTTTTTGTTTCTTCCTATCGTGCTCGATATTAAAATATCCTGGTAAACACCTGCAGCCAATAAGTCGTTTGTATTCATCACAATAGCATCTTGCGCAATACCTTTCCAAACGCTTAAATCACCTGTTTCTTTCCAATATAAGTAAGCTAAACTACTTTTTGTACCTGCACCATCTGCATGCATAAGGTTGCAATAAGTATCATCACCACCCAAAAAATCAGGAACAATTTTGCAAAAAGCTTGAGGAAATAACCCTTTATCAATGTTTTTAATAGCAGCATGTACATCTTCTTTTTGAGAAGACACGCCACGCTTCATGTATTTATCGGAAGTCATTGTGCGAAAAACTTATTTGCTGCGAAGATAATACATCAAACCGAAAACAGTTAGCAGGAATTAATCAACAACATACTTTTATTATTTGAGTATTGCAGCGGTATTCCTACTTTTGGGGCATGCAGCAACGCAAAAAATTATTTTTATTAGATGGCATGGCCTTGGTTTACCGCGCCTATTTTGCTTTTAGCAAAAATCCAAGAATTACTTCGTACGGTTTTAACACTTCGGCCATTTTTGGCTATGTAAATACCTTGTTGGATGTATTGAAAAAAGAGAAACCCACACATATTGGGGTGAGTTTTGATACCTCAGCACCTACCGCACGTCATGATGAATATGAGCACTACAAAGCACATAGAGATGAACAACCCGAGGATATTACCAAAGCACTTCCATACATTTTAAAAGTTACAGAAGCCATGCGTATTCCGCTATTAATTAGGGATGGATTTGAGGCTGATGATGTTATTGGAACCTTGGCTAAAAAAGCCGAGCAACAAGGTTTTGATGTGTACATGATGACTCCCGACAAAGACTTTGGCCAGCTGGTAAGTGAGCATATTTTTATTTATAAACCTGCACGTATGGGCAACGATTTTGAGGTTTTAGGTGTACCTGAGGTTTTAAAACGATGGGAGATTACCGACATTAAACAAGTAATTGACATATTAGGTATGTGGGGCGATGCAGTAGATAATATTCCAGGAATTCCAGGAGTTGGCGAAAAAACGGCTAAACTTTTAGTTAATAAGTATGGTAGCATGGAAGGTTTGTATGAGCATGTTGATGAACTAAAAGGCAAACAAAAAGAGAATGTAATTAACTTTAAAGAGCAAGCATTTTTAAGTAAACGACTAGCTACTATTGATGTTAATGTACCTATTGATTTGGTGGAAGAAGACTTAATTTTAGAGGAACCTAACAAAGACGAAGTAGAAAAATTATTTACTGAGTTAGAGTTTAAGACTTTAGCCAAACGCGTTTTGGGTGCCGAAATTGAAATGCCTGCAACATCAGCAAGAACAGCACCTGCGAATTCTCCAAATTTTGATTTGTTTAACCAGGGCGCATCAACCACAGCGGAAAAAACAGAAGTTGCTCTTGAGGAAGAGGTCACTACATCAAACCTAAATAACATTAGCAATACGCCACACGAATATATTTTGGTGGAAACCGATGAGCAACTGAATAATGTATTGAACGAATTATTGCAACAGCCTGAAGTTTGTTTTGATACAGAAACCTCAAGCTTAGATAAAATTGACAACAAGATTGTAGGTTTTAGTTTCAGCCATAAAGCTCATCATGGTTATTATGTAGCTTGTCCTGATAACTTTGAAGAAGCCCAACGTTTGCTTCATATTTTTAAACCTGTTTTTGAAAGTGAAACCATTACCAAAATACTGCAAAATGTAAAATTTGATTTGAGCATTTTACGCATCTACGGTTTAGACCTAAAAGGGCCTATTTTTGACACCATGCTGGCCCATTATTTAATTGAGCCTGATTTACGCCACGGTATGGATTTTTTATCTGGTGTGTATTTAAATTACGAACCAATAAGCATAGAAACTTTAATTGGAAAAAAAGGTAAAAATCAATTGAGCATGCGCGATGTAGAAATAGAGAAAATAAAAGAATATGCAGTTGAAGACACCGATATTACCTACCAACTTAAACAAAAATTAGCACCACAACTTGTAGCATGCGAAGCTGAAAAATTATTGTTTGAATTGGAGCAGCCTTTGGTAGCTGTATTAGCCGACATGGAGTATGAAGGCGTTAAAATTAACAAACAATTTTTAAACGACTATTCAGTTGAGCTACAAATAGAAATTACCCAACTAGAAAAACGAATTATTGAGCTTGCAGGGGTTGAATTTAACATTGCATCTCCTAAACAATTAGGAGAAGTTTTGTTTGATCATTTAAAGTTAGACCCTAAAGCCAAGAAAACGAAAACCGGTCAGTACCAAACAGGAGAAGATGTTTTGCAAACCTTAAACGAACACGAGATTGTACGTTGTATTTTAGAGGTGCGTCAATTACAAAAATTAAAATCAACATATGTTGATGCATTACCTGAATTGATAAACCAAACCACCGGGCGTTTGCATACTTCATTTAACCAAGCCATAGCTGCAACAGGAAGGTTAAGTTCTACCAACCCAAATTTACAAAACATACCCATAAGAACCGACAAAGGTCGCGAGGTACGTAAGGCTTTTATTGCACGTAACGAAGAGTATGTTTTATTAAGTGCAGATTACTCGCAAATAGAGTTAAGAATAATTGCATCTATGGCCAATGAAGAAGCCATGATTGATGCATTTAAACAAGGCATCGATATACATACAGCAACAGCTGCTCGCGTATATGGTATTGAAGTGAAAGAAGTAACTCCGGAACAACGCAGAAATGCAAAGGCCGTTAATTTCGGTATTATCTACGGCCAATCAGCTTTTGGTTTGTCACAAAGTTTGGGCATACCAAGAAAAGAAGCTGCAACCATTATTGATGAATACTGGAAGCAATATCCAAACATCAAAAACTACATGAACATCACCATTAATTTTGCCAAAGAACATGGATATGTGCAAACTTTGATGGGCCGCAGAAGATACTTACGTGATATTAACTCAGCCAACTTTACAGTACGTGGGTTTGCTGAGCGAAATGCCATTAATGCACCTATCCAAGGCAGTGCAGCAGATATGATTAAGGTGGCTATGATTAACATCCAAAACCGCATGCAAAAAGAAGGTAACCTGAAATCAAAAATGATTTTACAAGTGCATGATGAGTTGTTGTTTGATGTTTACAAACCAGAGGTAGAATACATGAAACAATTGGTAAAAGAAGAAATGGAAAAAGCCATGACAATTAAAGTACCGGTAATTGCAGAAGCTGGTGTTGGTGATAATTGGCTTGAAGCTCATTAGTAAACATTAACTATAAAGCAACAAACATGAATTGGCTGATACCTGATATTACTTTTTTTGACAATAAGCTTTACAATATTTTGCTGTTTGCAACAATATTGCTACTTGGTTTATTGTTCAAACGATTTGGTGCTAAATTTTTAAGCAAACAATCATTCCGCATTTTCAAATCGTTTTCACGCAACCAATTTAGTGAGGTTTTTATTGAGCTTCTGCGCAAGCCGGTAGAACAACTTATTACTGTATTGGTAGTATATTTTGCATTCGAACACTTAAATTTTCCAGATGCTTGGAATTTAGTTGCGGTTGATAAAATTGGTATTAGATTAGTTATGTTAGTAGTGTGGCAAATTGCATTTTTTGTGGCCATTTGTCGCATACTTTTAAGAACAACCGACTTTTTTACCCATGTCTTAATTAACCGTGAGAACTTCCCAATATCACCAGAGTTAGGTAACTTTTTAAAAGAGTTAATAAAAGTAATTATTGTTGTTCTTTGTATTTTTGCTGGTTTACGTATTATTTTTCACGTAAACATTACAGCATTAGTTGCATCATTGGGTATTGGCGGCCTAGCAGTTGCATTGGCGGCACAAGATACTTTGGCAAATCTACTTGGCTCGTTTGTAATTTACCTTGATAAGCCATTTAAAACTGGTGATTTAATTGAAGCTGGTGAAATAAAAGGAAGGGTTGAACATGTAGGATTTAGAACCACGCGTATAAGAACTTTAGAGAAAAGTTTACTAACAGTACCTAACAAAAAACTAATTGATGTGGCTTTAAATAATATTACGTTAAGCGAAGCCCGCAGGGTTAAGTTTGATTTAGCTTTGACATACGCCAGTAAATCATCCCAAATTTTAAATATCATCACTGATATTAAAGAGACACTAATAAAACATCCCAAAATTGGAGACGATATTACTGTTCATTTCACCGATTTTAGCTCAAGTTCGCTAAATATTTTAGTGCTGTATTTTGTTTTAAGTAATGATTACGATTTGATGATTCAAGTTAAGGAAGAGGTAAACATAGAAATTATGGCAATAATAGAAAAACATGGCTGTGAGTTTGCATTCCCAACACAAACAATTTATATAGAAAAATAAAACAAAGACCTGTTCATATAACATCTAACACAGCTTAAAAAAACAATAACAACACTTTTGATAACATATGTATCAATATTTTAACAAAATCTAAAAAAATCTAAATTTAATTTGTCATTAACAAAAAATAATTCATCTTTGTGATGCGTTTTCGAAGAAAATAACACGCGTTCTTTAACAATTCTTCAAAAACCGATTGCGGGCGTTAAGCGCAGTCCTCTAAAATTGCCCTCGTGGGGTTTAATGGTTATACAGGCTAATTCAGGGGCTCTTCGGAGCCCCGAGATTAGCTGTTTTTGTTTAAAGACTTTCCTATTTTCATTTTATTTCTTGTTATTGTCAACCTTCATGCTGAAATTTGGTGTCTATACGTTATTAACGTAATCGCGTGAAGAAACTCATTAAACTCAATCAAACTATTATAACGGTGCTGCTACTCGCGCTCATGCCTTCTAAGCTATTTGCTCAAGGCATGTACACGCCATTTGGCCAAAACCGTGTGCAATACTCTAAGTTTGTTTGGAGTTTTGTTCGCTCTGAAAACTTTGATGCCTATTTTTATTCAGGAGGCAGAGAACTAGCCACTTTCGCGGCAAGAACAGCAGAAGAACAATTAAATGATTTAGAAAAAATTATTGACCATAGACTAAGCAGCAGGGTTGAAATTATTTGTTACAATACCCAACAAGAGTACAAACAAGCAAACTTTGGCTTATCAGACCAGCCAGCCAATCTAGGAGGTGTAACTCAAGTAAGTAATAACCGTTTTTTTATTTACTTTAATGGTAACCGTGGCGATTTTGAGAAGCGCATCAGAGAAGGTTTAGCATTGGTATTGATTAATGAGCTCTTATTTGGTGGCAACATACAAGACCGTATTCAGAATGCAGCCATGTTAAACTTACCAGAATGGTTTTTCTCTGGTTTAACTTCTTATATTGGTGAAGAGTGGAATACTACCAGCGACAATAAGCTTAAAGACTTGGTGAATAGTGGTAAACTCAAAAAGTTTAATCGATTGGTGTATAAAGATCCTAAACTTGCAGGCCAATCGTGGTGGCGCTTTTTGGTTGAGAAGTATGGTATTGAAGTGATCTCAAACATGCTTTATATCTCTAAACTAAGCAGGAATTACGAAACAGCATTAATTTACGTGGCAGGTATTGACCTGAAACAAGCAGGAAAAGATTGGCTTGAATTTTATAAAGAACAATATGCCAAAGAAGATAACCTGCGCACCTTACCACTTCAGGAGATTAAAGTAAAAAAACGACTAACACCATACATTGAACCCAAACTTAAAGTTGCACCCAAAGGAGATTTTATTTCATTTACTACCAATAAAGGTGGCAAGTACAAGGTGTGGACCGTTAATTTAAAAACAGGTAAACATAAACGTATTCATAAAGGTGGTGTTAAATATTATCAACGCGAATTGGATCATTCTTTCCCAATGATTGCTTGGCATCCGGGTGGTGAAAAACTTTCTTATGTTCATGAACGCAGAGGTAAAATCTATATAACCACGGTTGATTTATTAACCAAAAAGAAAAGCAAAATATTGTTTCTTAAATTTGATAAAATAACTGGATTTGCCTACTCAGAAAACGGAAGTACACTCATCATTTCTGCGATAAGAAAAGGGCAAAGTGATTTGTATTTGTATGATATGCAAACACGCAGAGAACGACAAATCACCAACGACCCTTTTGATGATTTGATGCCCGTGTATGCTGATGGTGGTTCTAAAATATTATTTGCATCAAACAGAAACAGCGACTCGTTAGGTGCTGCTGCACCAATGACTTTATCACCTAACAACAACTTGGATATTTATGTGTACGACTTGGAGCGTGTTGGACAAGTAAATGCGTTAAAACGTTTGAGCAAAACACCCAACATAAACGAAATACATCCTGTTGAATATAATAACCAATATTACAGCTACCTTACCGAATACAATGGTATTGTTAACCGTTATGCGGTTAGGGTTGAAGAGCAATATGATTTCACAGAACTTCAAATTTTCAGGAAGGACTCCCTACGAACCATTGACACGTTGTACTTTGAACAATTAGAAGATAAAGGCAGTACATTTTTGTACAACGGAAAAACCATTAGGTTAGGTAATGATGTAGAAAAAATTGATACCATTATTCATACCAAAGATGTGGTGTTTACTTACCCGCTAACCAACTACAGCAGGGGTATTATTGCACACGATGTTTGCCGTCAAACCCAAAAACAATACGATTTTGTATTAAACGACAGACGTTATGTAATATTTGAAACCCCGTTAGAAAAACAGATTGTTGAAACAGGTAAAAAAACAGAAACTTACCCCAACATGTATAGGTTAAAAACCGGACATGCTAACAAACCATTTGTTATTGGAGAGGCTGTATTTAAACCACGCATGTTACCTGGTGAAAATATGGTGGTTACCACAAGTCCTGTCCCCAAAAAAGCAACAGAAGATACTGCTAATAAATTCTTTTTTGTAAGCGACTTTACACCAAGCACCTTTACCCCTGAGGAAATTAAACCATCGTTTAAACAAGTGGTAGTTCCTACAGGTAAATTTTTAAAAGTAAGTGCACCTAAGTTTTATAACGTTACTTTTTTTACTGATAAATTGGTAACACAACTTGATAATTCTGTAATTAACTCCTACTATCAACCTATTACACCGGGTGGTGAAAATCTATTTAATACTGGCCTAAACGGTATGTTTAAATTTGGTTTGGTTGATTTATTTGAGGATTATAAAATTGTAGGAGGTTTTAGGTTGCCATACAATTTAGTAGGAGCCGATTATTTTTTAACCTACGAAAACTTAAAACGCAGACTGGATCAAAAAATAACCTTGTTCCGCCAAAGCAGAGAAGGTTCAGCTGAAGGAACAATTACCAAAAATACGGTACATGAAATTCGCTACGAATTGAAGTACCCGATTAATCAAGTATGGAGTTTACGCGGTAATATTTTCACCCGAGTTGATAGAGACGTATTTAAAGGGATATCTATACCAACACTTGCCAAACCCGATAATGAAACCATTTGGACCGGTTATAAAGGCGAAATAGTATTTGATAACACCATACCAAAAGGATTAAACTTACTGGATGGTACACGATTTAAGGTATTTTACGAACAGTACATCAACTTTAATAATGATAAGGTTAGGCTGAATGCAGCTGGGTTTGATTTCAGACATTACGAGCCCATTCATAAAAACATTATTTTTTGTACACGTTTAACGGCAAATACCTCTTGGGGTGAACAAAAAGTTAAATACGTAATGGGTGGAGTTGATAATTGGTTATTCCCTCAATACGAACAAGGGAACAACCCGCCAACACAAACCAGTTATTCTTTTCAGGCATTGGCTACCAACATGCGCGGGTTTAAACAAAACATTCGTAATGGAAGCACTTTTGCCGCTGCTAGTGTAGAAATAAGAATCCCTATTGTGTCTTACATCGCCAATAGGCCAATACGTTCCGATTTTTTAAATAACTTATTACTAATGCCATTTTTTGATGTAGGCACCGCTTGGACAGGTAGTGGACCATACAGTGATGAGAACACCTTTAATCAAAAAATAATTGAGGTGCAAAACTTAAAAGCTACTGTAATAAATGTTCGTGAGCCTATTATAGCAGGATTTGGACCGGGTTTAAGAAGTAAGTTAATGGGTTATTACGTTAGGCTTGATGTTGCTTGGGGAATACAAGATTATGAGGTAGCTAAAAAACCCGTTTATCATTTTTCGTTAAGTATGGATTTTTAATAGTTGTGCCAACTTAATACCACCTAATACATGATATTATGAAAAAGATTTTACGCATTGTTATTGTCTTACTTGTAGCCATTCTGGGATTTTTATCATACGAAGGAATCTGGGCTACAGCCAATATTGAAAAAGGAGCAGAGGGCGGTTATGTAATGATGGGTATTGAACACAAAGGCGCATATTATAAAATTGGCAATACCATGAAAAAACTGCAGGACGAAGTAAAAGCCGCTGGTATTGCAAACCCTAAATTTGCAGGAATTTATTACGATAATCCTGATGAAGTTGCCGAAGATTCGTTGAGAAGTTTTGCCGCTGTAATTATTAGCAACACGGCTGATAGCACCAAATTAATGGCCATGAAAAATTACAAGGTGGTAGAAGTAGAAAAAGGAAATGCTTTGATTTGTGATATGCGCACACCTGATATGATTTCAACTATTATTTCGGCTTATAAGGCTTATCCTGCATTTTCTGAATATTTTAAATCGCATCCTGAAGAGGCTAAAACCATTAAATATACTTACGAATTATACAAAGAAGGCTCAACTCGATTTGTGTTTCAATACCAATAAAACTAGTTGTTTTATTTTGCCATACCCTCGTTAAAGCAATAACGACAACGGGCTTCATAAGTATCTTTTTCGCCCAACATCACTTGACTATTGTCGCTGGTTTTGCGAAAAGAGTGTGTGGCCAAATCACCGCAAACCATACAGATTGCATTTACCTTTGTTACATATTCGGCAATAGACATTAAAGCAGGCATTGGCCCAAACGGTTTACCCAAATAATCCATATCTAAACCTGCTACAATTACCCTAACACCTCTTTGTGCCAACGTTTCGCATACATACCCAATCTCTGCATCAAAAAACTGTGCTTCATCAATGCCAACCACATCCGCATCCTGACTCATTAACAATATATTTAATGAACTTGCAACCGGGATAGATGCAATCGCATTGCTATTGTGCGACACCACTTCAGTATCATGGTAACGTGTATCAATAGCCGGTTTATAAATTTCTACCTTAAGGTTTGCAATGCGCGCACGGTTTAGCCTACGAATCAGTTCTTCGGTTTTTCCCGAAAACATGGAGCCGCATATCACTTCAATCCAGCCCTTCTTGTGCGATGTATTTTTTAAACGTGGTTCTAAAAACATGAATATACTGCAAGGTTATGAAAATAGTTTATTTTTTCGATTGGTTTCTTTTTCACAAATTTGTAGAGAGCATTTTAAACCATGAATTTAAAGGAAGCACAAAATAAACTGAGCTCTGATATATCTCAGCTATACGAAACGTACCAACTCATTAGTAAAAGTAAGCAACACTTTAACGACCTTGATGTGGCATTACTACAACAACAGTTACTGTACGTTTATCACTCGTTGCTTAAGGTACAAGGCCAATTGGCTCAACTACCCGAAAACACGGATGAGATAACACCAGCTTTAGCAGCACAGGTTATAAAACAACATGTGGTTGAAGAAGTAACACCTTTAGATATTGCAATTGCAGAAGTGGAAACAGCACAAATTACTCCTGAAGAAGTTTTAGCTCCGTTAACCGAGGCTGTGGTTGAGTTGGAGACAGAACCTGAAACTATAGCATCTGTAGAAGAACATACCGAACCGGAGATTAAAACACCCGAAGTAGAAATTGTTGAAGTTGAAGAAACACCAAAACCCAACACATTGGTATTCGACTTTAATGCCAATGCCGAACCAACATTAGACGATTTGGAAAAATTGATGGAGGAAAAAGAATTGGCGGAAGCCGAAGTACCACAAGTACAAGCAACGTTACCATTAGAAACACCAAAGGTGGAAACCAAACCGGTTGTTGAACCTGCACCTGAGTTATCGTTATTAGATAAATTATCGGCAAGTATGCGTACGCCTGATGTGTACGAAAAAATTGCCCGTGATCAACAACAAAGTTTAAAACAAGCGATAAACTTAAATAAGAAAATTGCCTTTGTAAATAACCTGTTTAACGAGAATACTGTTGAATACGCAAAAGCCATTGAAAAGTTAAATGCATCAACAACGGTGCATGAGGCCCTACGTTATTTTAACGAACTGAAACACCAATACAGTTGGAGCAACGAAAATGCCTTGGTAAAAGAATTGGAAGGTTTGATAGAAAAACGTTTTGCATAAAAAGTCCCCGCTTGATTAAGGCGGGTACTTTTTATTTTATACTTTTTTAAAATTACTCGATCACTTCTTCAACCCTTATACCTGCCGCTTTTACTTGCATTAAAGTAT
>JBFYQC010000117.1:0-14440 GCA_041302975.1 Bacteroidota bacterium | reverse complement strand
ACTTTTATTGATTCCCCTCATTTTTTAAAGGGATGCAAAGGTATGTGTTTGTTTTAATTTGTCAAGTTTTATTTGAAATATTTTTTCTATTTCTTCTCAACCACTGTTTATAACACAATTCCTATTTCAATGTACTTTAGTCCCCTCTTTTTTCAAGGGATGCAAAGGTAAACGTTTGTTTCTTTTTGTCAAGCTTTATTTTTTTATTTATTGCTAAATCTTTTTAAAACCCTCTCCCATGAAACCCTCGTCAATTCTACTTCTAAAGAACTTTTGCCCTAATTGCTCTCGCTGTAAGGGGATGCAAATGTAGACCTATTTGTCGCTCCTGCAAGTGCTGTTGCAAACTATTTTACTAGTTAACTGTGTTACAATGACATATTTTTATAAAAAAGTCTTGAAGACACCCATTTCACAAGAGATTTATTAACTAAAAGCAACAACATTGTATTAATATCAACCACAATTTTAAAAAACACCATTTACTATTATGCTATAAATATACATTTGATTAAACTTGCGCATAGTTATAAGCACATTATTCTAACACACATTATACATAACATGAATACATCATCAACTTTATTTGAAAAGTATGAAAACATTGTGAGTACTGCCTTGGCAGCATTACACACCAGAGGTTATTACACCCCATATCCTGAAAACCCAAAAGCTTACAGTGAAGATGGAGATACAAGAGGGAAAGCATATATAAGTGCTGTGATGAATAACAACTTTAGTGAGTTGCAACAAGGCGATTCAACAGCATGGATAGGAGAAGAGATTTCACCCTACTTGCAATTAGGCATTGGTGTAAAATACCCATCAAACAATATAGATACTTATATTAGTAATGCAGAGCGTGCTCAAAAAACATGGAGTAAAGTTCCCGTTCAACATAGAGCCGGTATGTTAATTGAGGCCTTAGACAGAATCAAGAATCGTTTTTTTGATATCACTTATGCAACAATGCATACCACAGGACAATCGTACATGATGTCTTTTCAAGCATCAGGTCCACACAGTAACGATAGGGCATTAGAGGCTATTGTAACCGGCTTGGAAGAATTAACCAAATATGTTGCTGAGGCTGATTGGGTGAAACCAATGGGTAAGTTTGATTTAAAACTAAAGAAAAACTGGAAAGCGATGCCAAAAGGCGTTGGTTTGGTAATAGGCTGTAGCACCTTCCCTATATGGAATACTGTACCGGCTTTATTCGCCAATTTAATTACCGGTAATGTTTCAATTGTAAAACCTCACCCAAAAGCAATTTTACCAATAGCTATTGTAATTGGAGAATTACAAAAAGTGTTTGTAGAGAACGGTATTGATGCATGCACTGTTCAACTTGCTCCTGATACGTTAAACAACCCGATAACCAAATTATTGGCAGAGCACAACTCTGTAAAATTGGTTGATTATACCGGAGGAAGCGACTTTGGTAATTATGTAGAATCATTGAATAAAACAGTATTTACAGAGAAGGCAGGTGTAAACAGTATTATAATTGATAGCGTTGTTGATTTAAAATCAGTGATGGGGAACATTGCATTTAGCGCCAGCTTATACAGTGGGCAGATGTGCACCGCTCCCCAAAACATATTTATTCCTGCAGCTGGTATTCATACAAATGAGGGAATGGTAAGCTTTGATGATGTGGTAGCTGCATTGTGCGGTGCAATAACAGGATTGGTTGATAACCCTAAAGCAGGAGCTCCTACATTAGGAGCGATCCAATCTGATCTGACAATAAATAGAGTAAAACATATAAATGAACTAGGGGGAACAGTTGTTCTTGAGAGTAAATCGATAGTTAATGAAGAGTTTAAAGATGCGCGAATAGCTACACCCGCAGTTATTGTTATTGATGAAAGTGAATACAATCATTTTAATAAAGAGTGTTTTGGACCAATTGTGTTTGTGATTAAAACTTCATCAACCCAAAATTCTATTTTATTGGCAAAGAAACTAGCTAAAGAAAAAGGAGCAATTACTTGTGGTGCCTACACTACGGATAATACTCTCATGCAAACCATAGAAGATGAAATGAACGAAGTATTTACACCAGTATCATTTAATTTTACTGGTGCTGCGTTTATTAACTCGCATGCGGCCTTCAGCGATTTTCACGTTACAGGAGGAAATCCGGCAGGTAATGCTAGCCTTACCACAAGTGAATTTATTGTAAGAAGGTTTGTTTGGGTTGGAAATCGTTTTGCATAAGCAATAAAAATTATTTTATTTTAAACAAAGGCCTCCGTATTTTAGGGAGGCTTTTGTATTATTGAACCATGATGTTAGCGGGAACCCAAAATACCGATTATTATAAAACACATTTGTTTACCTTATTCACCTGCTTATGGTTTGTAGGAATTATAGCAGGTGAAAAGGCTCCTGCCCTACTTAGTATTAGTATGATTGGACAAGTGTTAAGCATAATATTACTTACTCACCCCAAAAAATTATGGACCAATTTTGTGGCAAACAAAGGCATGCTGGTGTTTAGTTTGAGTTTCGTTTTTTTATTAATAAGTTTTTTTTACAGTGAAAACCTAAAATACTTGGGGGAAAGACTACAAATAAAACTTCCCATACTTTTATATGCTTTAGTTTGGCCAAGTATTGGGGTATTAAATAACAAACAATTAAAAACTATTTTTTATACTTTGATTACAGTAGCTGTAATAAGTACTGCTGCTATACTAACTAATTACGCGCTACACTTTGATGAAATCAACCAGCTTTACCTACAGTCTAAAATTATGCCAGGCCCTATTAACCATATTAGGTTTAGCTTATTGATTGTATTTTCAACCTATGCTATTTACTTTTATATTAAACAGAAGTACTTTAATACCAACTTGGAAAAAAACTTGCTGACGCTGGCCTGTTTATTTTTCATTTTGTTTCTTCACATATACTCGGTAAGAAGTGGACTACTAACACTGTATGCAGTTATAGGTGTTGCGTTAATTAATCAGCTACTCATTACAAAAAACTTTAAACAATTAATTGTGGCAGTGGGCATTTTAATTGTACTTGCGGGAATTAGTATAATGGTATCGCCTACCATGCGCAACAAACTTATAAATACACAACAAGATGTATCTGTTTACACCAATGAGGCTGACCCGAATTTTAACTCTTTGGCCACACGCATGGTATCATATAAAACTGCTATAGAGATTGCTAAAGAGAACATCTTATTGGGTTGCGGTCAAGGCGATTTAAAGGATAAAAACGATGCTTTGTTTAAAAGAGATTATCCAAGTATTACAACACCAATAATACCGCACAATCAATTTATATATTACTTGGCAGCAACAGGATTGGTTGGTTTGATCATCTTTACATTTGCATTCACAGCTCCACTTTGGGTAAACAAGTTTTATAAATTTGAGTTTATGCAAGTAGCATATGTAATTTTGCTGCTCGCCTTTCAATTTGAAGCCATGATAGAAACACAAATTGGGGTGGCCTGCACACTATTGATTGTTTTATTGCCTTATTATTTGGGCCAACAAAGGAAAAAAGCTACTAATTAACCATATAGGTTAGTTTAACGCGTGCCGTAACCGAGTTTATTTGAAGTTTTGATTGGGCTTCTTTGCCAATTGAAATAACAAAGTTTTTATATTTTGATGTATCTAAAGTACCAGATACCCTTACTAAACATTGTTTGTTGTTATCGAGATTTATTACTTTTATTATTGTTCCAATAGGCGCATCGGCATGAAGCACTTGCATGGTTTCGTCTAAAATGGCAATGCCTGTTTGTTCTATTAAATCTCCTTCAGCCATGCGAGATAGTTGGTTGGTTTGAGGCAGTTGCGCCTCTGGACTATTTAACTTATAATATGGCTTAGCTGTTGCAGACTCATCTACAACAAGTACTTGCCCAACTGCTATTTTATTTGATTTAAGGTTATTCCACTTACTTACTTGTGCTGTTGTTATTTTATACTTTTTTGCGATTGCATTTAACGTTTCACCTTGCAAAACTTGATGGGTATATACTTTTTGTACCTCAACAGATTGGGCATTTGCATGCGCTTCATCAACCTTAGAGGAATCGTTAGTATTGTTAACCGGTTTTAACATCTCGCTATTTATCGGAATACGAATAATTTGGTTTTTAGTAACCTTATTATTTTGTAGTTCGTTGTACTTATTAACCTCCGCAAGCGTAGTTTTATATTTTTTTACAATAAGATTTATGTTATCTGATTTATCAACTTTATGGATGATGAATTTTTGCCCTTTAATGGTTTCAACCCTCAGAGAGTCCATTGGTTTTGCCGATAAAAAGCCAGACAAAAACACAATAAAAAAGATAGCAGATACTAATTTCATTTTACTTTTTGATTTACCAAGGTTGAAAATGCCATAGGTTTGGCGTTAAACAATTTTTTAGTAGCAGCCCAAGTTGTTTCGAATAACTCTGAATGACGGTAGTTTTCCAAATCAGATTCGTTTTGCCATAAACTATAGGTGTAGTAGACATTACTGTAATTGGCGTCTTGAAGCAAGGTTAATCCTTGGCAACCCGGAAAGTTCGCTATTTGATTTTTACTATTTTCAAATACTACTAAAAATTCACTAACTAATTCCTGTTCAAAAGAAAGTCGTACTATTCTGTTAATCATTCTTGTTTTTCAATTATAATCTGATCACCTAATTTTAAACCTAATAAAGTTTTACCTTGTCCTCTGTTTATAGCAATTTCAAGCCAACCTACGTCATTAAATACTGCAACTCCGTCTCCTTGGGCAACATTAGCATAATTTTCGTCTATCTTTTGTAAGCTATCTTTTCTCCTAAAAAAAACCAGATACCTGCTATCGCCTATCCAATTGTAAAATGTATGTTTATCCAAATTGGTAACCGCATTGTCATAGCCATCAACATGAACAACCGATGCTCTGATTTGACCATCAGTAATTACCGGCTTTAAACTATCAAATATAATTTTAGGCGTATTGATTGTAGCGAAAGAATTTACATCCACTCCCTTTACAATATTTGCCGCTATTTGCGTGAATACATTTTTTTCAGGCGACAAATCATTAACATCAAACCAAGTTGTATTTACTTTATATACTACATCCCACTCGTCACCAACCATTGATAAAAAACCATTATCGGCCGCAATAATCCATTGGTTTCTTATTTTACCAATTACAATATCATTGTATATTAACAAGTTGGTGTCAATTGCTATAATATGAACGGTTTCTGATTTAAAGTCGTTGATGCAACTTTGAAGCAAAAAGGCCCCTTGTAACAAATCGTAGGCAGGTAAGTTGTGCGATACGTCAATAATGATGGCATCAGGGATTAACTCCAATATACGTGCTTTCAATGCAGCAGCATAATAAGTATTTGCACCATAATCACTTGTAAGCGTTACAACCTTCACTTTATTGTTTTGATATTTAATTGTTCTGCAATTTGGGAAAAAACTTTAATAGTACGTTTTTTTCCTACTATTGAAACATATATTTGTTATGCAAAGTTATTAAGGTAATAGCAGTATACACAACATTAATATTACAACACTTGATTCAGAAGGAAATAATAATTGAAGGTGCCGAGCCACACGATGTTTTGGGCGTAAACAATAAAAACCTAAAAGTACTACAGCATCATTTTTCTAAACTTAAAATAATTTCGAGGGGTAACAACCTATTTGTTAATGGAGAAATTAGAGAAATAGAAAGGTTTGAAAACGGACTAGCTGCATTATGTAAACTCAGCCAGAAACAAGGAATGCTTGACATTAACATGATGGAAAGTGTTTTGGGCAAGATTGATGTGGCTGATATAGCTGCCGAACTTAAGCCAAAAGATGATGATGTAATTTTGTACGGCAATGGAGGTAAAGTGATCAGGGCTAAAACTCCTAACCAAAAAAAAATGGTAGAGTTGATGAAAGATAACGACATTTTGTTTGCGATTGGCCCTGCTGGAACTGGAAAAACTTACACCGCAGTTGCATTGGCCGTAAAAGCACTCAAAAACAAAGAAATTAAGCGGATTATTTTGGCTCGTCCCGCTGTTGAAGCAGGTGAAAACTTAGGCTTTTTACCTGGAGATTTAAAGGAAAAGATTGATCCTTACTTACGCCCATTGTATGATGCGTTAGATGACATGATTCCTGCAGAAAAGCTCAAATTTTATATTGAAAACAGGGTAATTGAAATTGCACCCATGGCCTTTATGCGCGGTCGTACACTAGATAATGCATATGTTATTTTGGATGAGGCCCAGAATGCAACCGACCTTCAATTAAAAATGTTTTTAACCCGCATGGGACCAAACGCCAAGTTTATAGTTACCGGAGATTTATCTCAAATAGATTTACCTAAAAAATCGCAATCTGGTTTATTAAAAGCTGTAACTATTTTGGAAGGAATAAAGGGAATTCATTTTGCCTATTTGACTTTTGAAGATGTGGTACGCCACCGTTTGGTTAAGGATATCATTAAAGCCTACGATAAAGAACAAAAAAACAATGATTAAATAATTGTTGCTTAAATTCGCGAACTCAATTAAACGTAATGGAAAACGCAATCGTATCTACCAACTACTTTTTTAAACATCAAAAAAGTTTTTACCGTGGTAAAGTTAGAGATGTATACAACCTTAAAGATGAGCTATTAGTAATGGTAGCCTGCGACAGAATTAGTGCTTTTGATGTGGTGCTTAAACGCCCTATTCCGTATAAAGGACAAGTGCTAAACCAAATAGCTTCTCATTTTTTAGATATGGCTTCTGCAATTGTACCTACTTGGAAAATTGCCAGCCCGGATGCTAATGTTACCGTAGGCCAAATGTGCGAACCATTTAAAGTTGAAATGGTAATACGCGGTTATTTAGCCGGACATGCATGGAGAGAATATAAAGCTGGTAAGCGCCAAGTATGCGGAGTTGCCATTCCTGATGGATTGAGAGAAAACGATAGACTACCTGAACCCATCATCACACCAACCATAAAAGCCACTGAAGGCCATGATGAAGACATTAGTCGTGAAGATATTTTAAAAACTGGCTTGGTTAGCGAAGCTGACTATATTGTGCTTGAAGATTACACCCGTAAACTTTACGCCATGGGAACAGAAGCTGCGGCTATACAAAACTTAATTTTAGTTGACACTAAATATGAGTTTGGTAAAAAAGACGGTGTTATTATGCTGATTGATGAAATACATACACCTGATTCATCACGTTATTTTTATAAAGATACTTACGAAGAAATTCAAGCTAAAGATCAACAACAACGTCAACTATCAAAAGAATTTGTTCGTCAATGGTTAATTGAACATGGATTCCAAGGGTTAGAAGGCCAAACGCAGCCCGATATGAGTGATGATTTTATTGAAACTGTTACCAACCGTTACATAGAATTATACGAACACATTACAGGTATGACGTTTGAAAAAGCAGATTACAACGGTGTAGAAAAACGTATTGAAAATAACGTGAACAACTACTTGAACTCAGTTAATCTGTAAGCTCAATATGAGTAATTTTCCTAAACCTTCCATATCATTTCATCAAGGCTCCAACCAACCGGAAGGAGCCTTATTCTGTATATTAATTCCTACTTGGAATAATTTACCCTACTTAAAACTTTGTGTCGAAAGCATTTTAAAAAACAGCACTTACAAACATCAAATAGTTATACATGTTAACGAAGGGGTTGATGGAACATTGGCTTGGGTAAAACAACAAGGTTATGATTACACCTATAGTACAGAAAATGCCGGTGTTTGTTATGCTGTTAACGCAAGTGCAACATTAGCCAATGCTGATTACATCGCCTATTTTAATGATGATATGTATGCTTGCCCCAATTGGGATGGTATATTATATGATGCCATAAAAGCAAATGGTACCGATTTGTTTTATTACTCAGGAACGATGATTGAATTTGAATCGGGGACCAACAAAGCCAATTTATCGCCTTTCAATTTCGGAGAAGATATAGCAACCTTTAACGATAAGGCCTTACTTGATTTCTGTAAGCACACCGCCAATAAACAAGATTGGTTTGGAGCATGCTGGCCACCAAGTGTGGTTCATAGAAACCTATGGAATAAAGTTGGAGGTTACAGCGAAATATACAGCCCGGGATTTTACAGCGACCCTGATTTTGCCATGAAACTTTGGCAAGCCGGTGTGAGAGACTATAGGGGATTTGGCAAAAGTTTGGTATATCATTTCAAGTGTAAATCAACAGGAAGGGTTGTTAAAAATGATGGACGCAAAACGTTTATGAAAACATGGGGTTTTACTTCATCGTACTTGTATAAAAATGTATTGCGTGTAGGAGTTCCTTTTCAAAAAAATGCACCCTTAACATTCAAAAAAGATCTTTCTTATTTGATATCTGCAATCAAATCGAAAATGGCATGAGCAGTATTAGTGCCGTAATTATAACTTACAACGAAAGTGCTAACATTGCACGTTGCATCTCTTCATTAAAAAATGTGGTTGATGAAATTACTGTGAGTGATTCAAACTCGACAGACGACACAAAAAACATTGCTGAGCAGTTGGGGGCAAAAGTATTTGTTCGTGCGTTTGAAGGTTATGGTGCTACCAAAAATTTCGCGAACAATCAAGCTACCAATAATTGGATTTTTTCTATTGATGCAGATGAAGAGTTGGACAAAAATTTAGCCGATTATATTTTAAGCATCAAACCACATTTAAACGAAACAACGGTATACGAATGCCAACGTTTAAACAATTATTGTGGTACATGGATTAATCATGGTGGTTGGTACCCTGATAAAAAGGTACGTTTATTTAACAAGCAACATGTAAAATGGA
Source organism: Bacteroidota bacterium (assembly GCA_041302975.1). GTDB lineage: Bacteria > Bacteroidota > Bacteroidia > UKL13-3 > UKL13-3 > UBA6183. Next base: position 5,599 of record JBFYQC010000117.1, on the reverse strand, counting down.
ATTTGGCCGAGGTACATGAAACGCTTGAAATACCAGAGCATTACAATAAGCAATTACTTAACGGAAAGTTACTGCATTACTCCTATACTTCTGTAGCAGGACATTTATCTAAAATAGAAAAATACAGTACACGTGGTGCTGAAGAAGCTTTTAAAAAGGGTAAAAAATCATCATGGGTAAAGTTGTATTTAAGTCCAGCGTTTAGGTTTATACGTGACTACATTTTTAAACTTGGTTTTTTAGATGGTAAATATGGATTTATCATAGCAAAATTAACCGCTAAAGAAGTTTATTTAAAATACAAAAAACTGAAAATGCTTGCCTCTTAAACATAAAAAAAGCTATCAAAGTTGATAGCTTTTTTTGTATAATTAATTATGGATTTTAGTTAACAACCCAAGTTTCGCGTCCGGCTAACAATTTATCTAAATCGCCTTCGCCATAACTTTCCTTAGCGTACTCAATTTGGTTGTTAAACAACTCATCAAAAGTTGATTTGTTGTTATTTACATAAAATACACCAAACGGACGAGGGAAATGTCCTTCAACCGAAGGATCATCATAAAAACGAGATAAAATGGTTGCTTTAACCAAATCAGTTTCATCATGAATCCACAACTCATTTTCTGATACATCAGCAACATTTACTATCACCGGTTTAAAACCATCAAGCTTAATTCCTTTTTCGTTTTCGGCACCAAAAATTAATGGTTTGCCGTGCTCCATCATTAAGGTTTCTTGCTTCTTGGTTCCTTTTTCGGTAAACACCTCAAAAGCACCATCGTTAAACACATTACAGTTTTGATAAATCTCTACCAACGAAGTTCCCTTGTGCTCGTAACCCCTTTTTATAATGGCTTGTTGATGCTTTGGATCGCGGTCTAAAGTACGTGCTACAAAAGTTGCATCAGCACCTAAACATAATGCAATTGGATTAAACGGATAATCAACCGAACCCATTGGTGTTGATTTGGTTACTTTACCTTGCTCTGATGTTGGTGAATATTGTCCTTTAGTTAAACCATAAATTTGGTTGTTAAATAACAATACATTTAAATCAGGGTTTCTGCGCAGCATATGTATAAAGTGATTACCACCAATACTCATCGAGTCGCCATCACCTGTAATTACCCATACCGATAAATCAGGTCGCGTAGATTTTAAGCCAGTTGCAATTGCAGTAGCACGACCATGTATGGAGTGCATACCAAACGTATCCATGTAATAAGGAAAACGTGAAGAACATCCGATTCCTGATATAAATACAAACTCTTCTTTTGGTCTTCCTAAATCAGGCAGAACGGTTTGTACTTGTTTTAATATACTGTAATCGCCACAGCCTGGGCACCAACGCACCTCTTGGTCTGAAGAGAAATCTTTCGATGTTAATTTAATCGTTTCTATTGTCATACTTTTAATTTTTAGTGTATCTGTTTTAAACAGATATTATCCTAAAATCTCTTTCATTTTATTCACCACTTCAATACTCATAAATGGCTGACCTTGTATTTTGTTGTATGCAATTGCATCTACAAAATATTTATCGCGAATAATTTTAACCAACTGTCCATTGTTTAACTCAGGCACTACTACCTTTTTAAACCTACTCATCAAATCGCCTATGTTTTTAGGGAAAGGACTTAGGTATTGTACATGTGCATGTGAAACGCTATAACCTTCGGCTAATAACTGAGCAGTTGCTGTTTTTAAAGCACCGTATGTTCCACCCCAACCTAGTATTAACAAATCGCCACTATCAGGACCGTTATCAATGGTTTGTTCCGGAATATAATTAGCTACTAAATCAACTTTTTCTTGACGAAGTTTAACCATCAATTCGTGGTTGTCCGGATCATAAGAAATGTTGCCTGTAATGTTTTGTTTTTCTAAACCACCAATACGGTGTTCCAAACCTTTTGTTCCGGGCACAGCCCAAGGGCGAGCCAATTTCTCATCACGCAAGTATGGCATAAACTTATCATCAGAAGCTTGGCGTTCGCCAGCAAACTCAACATGTATTGGTTGCAGTTTATCTGATGTAGGAAATCTCCATGGTTCTGCTCCATTGGCAATGTATCCATCACTTAAAAAGAATACCGGAATCATGTGATCTAATGCAATACGACAAGCTTCGTAAGCCATGTTAAAACAATCGGCAGGAGATTGTGCAGCAACAATTACAACAGGGCACTCCCCGTTTCTGCCGTAATATGATTGCAATAAATCGGCTTGCTCTGTTTTAGTTGGTAAACCTGTACTTGGCCCTGCGCGCTGTACGTTTACAACCACCAATGGCAACTCCAACATGGTAGCCAATCCTATTGCTTCTGTTTTTAAAGCAATACCAGGACCTGATGAACCGGTAATGGCTAAATGTCCACCAAAAGCAGCTCCAATCGCAGAACAAATACCCGCAATTTCGTCTTCTGCTTGGAAGGTTTTGATGTTAAAGTTTTTGTACTTTGATAACTCATGCAACACATCTGATGCAGGCGTAATAGGATATGTTCCGTAAAACAACGGTAATGTTGATTTAACCGAAGCCGCTATTAAACCTAATGCAGTTGCCTGATTACCCATTATGCTACGATAAATACCCGCTTCCATTTTTGCTGGAGCTACATTGTAGCGTTGTGCAAACATTTCGGTGGTTTCACCATAACTCCAACCAGCTTGCAATACTTTAATGTTAGCATCTGCAACAGCTTGATTTTTTTTGAATTTACTACTGATAAACTCGATAGTATTTTCAATTGGGCGGTGGTACATCCAATACAATAAACCAAGTACAAACATATTTTTGCAACGGTCAATTTCTTTGGTACCAAGACCGCTATCAGCTAGTGCCGCACGGGTAATTTTGGTAACATCAATTTCTTTCACATCATACCCTGCAAGGCTTCCATCTTTTAATGGATTTTGCTCTTCAGGTACATTAGCCAAACGTAAATTCTTTGCATCAAAACCATCGGTATTGGCAATAATCACTCCGCCTTTCTTCAATCCTTTAATGTTTGATTTAAGAGCGGCAACGTTCATGGCTACTAAAACATCACTTTGGTCACCAGGTGTATGTATACGGGTTGAACCAAAATGTATTTGATACCCTGAAACACCGGCAATTGTTCCGATAGGAGCACGAATTTCGGCAGGGAAATCCGGAAAAGTTGCTAAATCGTTTCCAAATAGTGCAGCGGCATTCGTAAATTGGGTGCCTGTTAATTGCATCCCATCTCCCGAGTCGCCCGCAAATCTTATAACTACCGACTCTAAGGTCGTTTCTACTGTACTCATTACTGTATTATAAAAAGAGGGTTCGAAATTAATACTTAACGCGCAAAAAACTAATATGTGTTAGGATAAATAAAGTCATGTCGAATTTGCGAATTTTATACTGATTATCAATTACATATAAATCAAATAGGATTTTTATCATATTTTAGATTGCATCTAAGGAATACTTTTTCCACCTTTATAATTATGGAAACGCCCCTAAGTAACTTTAAATACACCGAAAACTTGTATCAGCAAGGTTTAAAGCTTGACCAAATAGTACAAGAATTGGCTAAATTAGGACTAGACAATGAAACACTTGACTTGCACATAAAATACATTAAAGATTTAAGATACAATAGACAGCGTATTACTGGCTTTAAATGTATTGCCTTTGGTGCACTTTTTTGTGTGTTAGGATGTGTTCTTACCTTTTTCCATGATTACACTGCTTTATATTCTGGATTAACTTTATACGGTATGACCATTTCGGGCACCTGTTTAGTGCTTGCAGGGCTAGCTTTGGTATTAGGGATATAAATTTTAATTACCATAATACAACATTGCTGGTATAGAATATATTTGCAACATGAGCAGTGTTCGTATTTTTGTTACAGGTGGCACATTCGATAAAGAATACAATGAATTAAATGGCCAACTTTTTTTTAAGGATACACATATTCAAGAGATATTAAAACTTGGCAGGTGTAAGGTTGACTTAAGCGTGAGGACGCTTATGTTAGTTGATAGTCTTGAAATGACTGATACTGATAGAAGTATTATTGTTGAGAGTTGCAAACGTGCTGAAGAAGAACGCATTGTTATAACACATGGTACAGATACCATGACCAATACCGCAAAAATATTAGCTGAGCATATTACCAACAAAACTATAGTTATCACAGGAGCAATGATTCCATATAAGTTTGGATCGAGTGATGGGTTGTTTAATTTAGGAAGCGCACTTGCATTTGCACAAACATTACCACATGGTGTTTATGTTGCCATGAATGGCAGGTTTTTTAATTGGAACAACGTAAAGAAAAATCGCCAAACGGGATTCTTTGAAGAGATTTAATCAATTAGCAGAAATTAGAAAATAGATATTGATGAAAACAGCACTTATAACAGGTATTACTGGACAAGATGGAGCATATTTAGCCGAATTTTTATTGAACAAGGGCTACATGGTACACGGCATTAAACGTAGAAGTTCGTTATTTAATACCGATAGAATAGATCACTTGTACCAAGATCCTCACGAAAAACAATTGAGGTTAAAGTTACACTATGGCGATTTAACAGACTCAACCAACTTAATACGCATTATACAAGAAACACAACCAGACGAAATTTACAACTTGGCAGCAATGAGCCATGTGCAGGTAAGTTTTGAAGAACCTGAATACACTGCTAATGCTGATGGAATTGGAACGTTAAGGATTCTAGAAGCATTACGCATTTGTAGTTTAACAAAAAAAACAAAAGTATACCAAGCATCAACATCAGAGTTGTACGGTTTGGTACAAGCTGTACCACAAAGTGAAACCACTCCATTTTATCCACGCTCCCCGTATGCTGTAGCTAAAATGTATGCCTATTGGATTACTGTAAATTACCGAGAAGCATATGGTATGTATGCTTGCAACGGTATTTTGTTTAATCATGAAAGCCCAATACGTGGCGAAACTTTTGTTACCCGAAAAATTACACGTGCAGCAGCCAAAATTGTATTAGGCATGCAAGACAAACTTTTCTTAGGCAACTTAAACGCGCAACGCGATTGGGGTCATGCTAAAGATTACGTAGAAGCCATGTACTTAATTTTACAGCAAGAGAAACCGGAAGATTATGTTATTGCTACAGGTGTTACCACTGCCGTGCGTGAGTTTGTGAAGATGAGCTTTGAAGATGTAGGAATTAAACTTGCATTTAAAGGCGAAAACGAAAATGAAATTGGTTATGTGGAATCAATTGATGAGGCACGTTTAAAAGAGTTAGAGATTACCTCATGTAACCTAACGGTTGGACAAGAAATTGTAGCTGTCGATCCACGCTATTTCCGCCCTACCGAGGTTGATTTGTTAATTGGCGATCCAACAAAAGCACAAACCAAATTGGGTTGGAAACCTAAATATGATTTACCTGCATTAGTAAAAGATATGATGAAGGGTGATTTAAAACTGATGAAAAAAGAAAAATATCTTAAAGATTCTGGTTTTAAAACACTCAATTATTTCGAATAAATATTGGGCTGAAACCAAATGGAAAAACACGAGAAAATTTACATTGCCGGACATCGTGGTATGGTGGGCTCCGCTATGCA
>JBFYQC010000116.1:0-2529 GCA_041302975.1 Bacteroidota bacterium | reverse complement strand
TAACGACACACGAACGATACATGAGCGTGAACGTTGGATAATTCAGTCATTCGTTTCTTAAGCCTGGTATCTATTATAAACTATGATGAAAAATTTAGGACAGAATTTAATGCTTGTCTTTTTCTCGTTTTTGTTTGCGGGGTGTTATGTTTTAACTAAGCATGAAATTAAAAAAACACTTGAAGCAGAAACATTGAAAAAGGGAAATGTCAGGCTATTTGTTGAAAATAGTATTGATACCAATGATGTGGTTAAAGTGTTCGTTGACGATAGTTTACTGAGAATTTGTTCAGGTATAACAGGCTTAGATTGTATTCCAATTGCTTTTGAAATCAATTATCAATCATATTTACCTCAAGCAAAGTTGAAGGTGACACTCAATGATTCAATAGTTGTTCGTCAAGATTTACATATCCAACTAAAAAAGGTGAATAGTTTTTACATAAGAAAAAAGCATGGTGCATTAGTTATAGACTGAATGTAGCTAACAATACAAGAATCAAAAATTCCCAGCAGAACCCCATATAAACTTACGCACCGTCCGTGTGCAGTAAAACAAATCAAAAAATAAAAATAAAACTAAAACTAAAACTAAAACAATCAATCAAACTAATGCAAAAATCTAGTTAGGTTTTAGAATATATGGTTGTTAATTTTAATGATAACAACTATTTTGGTTGTGTGAATGATAAGAGAATGTTGGTTGTTTTAATTTTAATCATACTGAATACTTAGTGATTAATATTTGTTCAATTATGCAAAAAGAGTTATAACAAGTGGACGGCACGGCTTAAATAGAGCGGACAATAAATTATAATAAATACGAGATGCAAAAATTAGGTAGGCAAAGGTTAATTTTAACAAGTAAGCTTATTGTATTAATAGCATTGGTCTATTTTTTTTTTACTACAGATATAGGAGTTCGTAATTTTTACAAAACCCAATTAAATAATGGTTTAGTAGATAGTTTGTATTATAATGTCGAAAACCATAGTTTTCCAACAGTAATAGTTAAAGATGATGACATAAAAACCTTTGAGATTCCATTCAGAATGTATTATAAGGATATGGTAGTTGTCTTAAAAAAAGGTGACACACTGATTAAGCATGAAAATAGTTACGATCTTTATCGAGTGAAAAATGGAGAGGTAGATACATTTAAACATTGGTAACAACTTAAAGCGGGTGTAAAGTTTTTATGCAACAAAATAAACAATACAGTAAACTTAAAAACAACTATTTTGGTTATGTGAATGATAAGCGAATGTTGGCTGTTTTAATTTTAAGCGTGCTGAATGCGTGAGTGATGAATATTTGTTTAACTATTCAAGAAAGACTGATGGCACAAACACGGCACGGGCATTAACGGGGACGTATTTCATCTCACAACATTTATTGTGATTGGTTCATAAGCCTTGGTTACTTTGCCAACCATATTTAAGAATTGATTGCGTTCTATTTTTTTTCTAATTCTATCAAGACCTTCATTTGATGTAGTTCCAACAATTACCGTGGTTGTTGGTCCACCCATATATGCAAATAATCGTATCTTAACTTGAATGAAATGATTAATTCCCTCGCCTCCTTCCCAAGGATAAATCGAGTAGTTCAATTCATATGTATGATTGCTTGGACTATCCTCATTCGGAAGGCTTCCTACAACATATGGAAGAAGCTCTTCTTTGTTGTTGAGCAAGATGTCTGGTATCCATGCATCAAAGTTGTCGATATCCAATTCTGCACTTGCAAAGCCATGCGCAATTTTTACCATCAACTTCGCGTAAGTGTTTATATCAAATTCTTGACTAAATGTCCATGAATTGAATTGTTTGAACAAAGCCGGGTCTTGGGGTTTTATTGTAATCGAATTCAAGGAGCATCCAACCCAATCAAAGTCAAACTTGGTATGATTAATTAAAAAACCTGGTTCGTTTAGTTTGAATATTGGATAAGTACCGAAGGAATTTGATATCGGAGCCAGGACTGCACCTATCTTTGATTGAAACGTTAAACAAGTAGGTCGCTCTCCAGGTTTTCTTGACGGAAAGTTGTGAATTAGCCTAATTGAATGAAACAATTTTTCATTGGCAATTCTTTCTATTTGTGATGTTAACTTACCACAACTATCGCAACTTGAACGAGGTAGGACGATTGTGCCGAAAAGGCTGAGAGGAACAATGTGCTCTTTACCCAATACTTTTTTTGTTTCTCCACAATAAATGCATTTCCAAACAGGATCATAGTTGCGTGTCATTTCATTATATTTAAATCAATTACTAAGTCGTTAGCTTAGCTTTTGTTACATCATTTATTGATTAAAGAATTGAACCGCTTTCGAACTATTTGTAACATCTTTATATGACCAATATTGTTAATATGCCAAAGCCTATCTCAATGATTTTAGTACCTCAGCTATTATTCATTATCCTCTTCAGTACCGGCAGTAGCCAACTTTCCTTTGGCAAAGTTTTTGGCAAAATCCATAAATACTTTGTAGGCCGGAGTAAACGTAAATTTCTTATCGCTGTT
>JBFYQC010000115.1:0-26094 GCA_041302975.1 Bacteroidota bacterium | reverse complement strand
ATCAACGATTACCGCCTCAAGGCAAACTCACCAGCCAAAAACACCGGCACACAAACCAATATTTTAATTGACATTAAAAATAATCCACGCAGTACCACGCCAAGCATAGGATGTTGGGAGTGATTAATGCTGATGGTCTTCGCCACTTAAAAATTCAAAAGTGGCAATCATTTCTTCTACTTCTTGTTTTTCTTGTTGTAAAGCAGGTAATGTTTTTAAAGCGGTTTGAACCGTAAACGTAAACAACACTACTTTATCGTATTTGGCCGAGGCCCAATAATACACGGTAAATGTTCCACCGTTTATTTCATGTTCTTTAGTAAAAGACACAAAATGATTTTCGCCTACGGCCATTAAAGCCGGGTCAAAATCTTTGTTTTGTTTGTACACTTCTTCCAACATTTTTACCGCTGCATCCTCTCCTTCAAACTCGTTTGGTAAAAGCATAATGCGCAAAGCACCTTGTCCGCCATTGTTGTTGTAAAAAATATAATGTCCGGCTCCATCGGTTTCTTCAACCCAATGGTTAGGGTAATCAAATGCGAAAAATCCGTACAGCGATACAAAACGTTGTGTGTTACTCATGGTGCAAGTATAAAAAAAGTATTGAGGTGTAAACAAGATAAATGTTAGTTGGTGAAACCAAACTACCCAAAATTTATTTCCGTACTATCACCAATATTTAAGCTTTGTTTCATGCCTTTTAGCAAAGCATCGTTACCAATTACCGAGCGATCTAAAATGGCATATTCTATTTGTGCGTAAGGGCCAATAATGCTGTCTTTTAAAACGGCATAATTTAAAATAGCATGTTCACCTACCGATACATTTGGACCAATTATAGAATTGCTGATGTTGCAGTTTTCGCCAATAAAAACAGGCGGAATAATGATGGTATTTTCAAACTTGTATTTTGACGTATCGTAACTTAAACGCTTTAATAAAGTGGCATTTGTATCTAATAAAATTTCTTTCTTACCACAATCAAACCAATTGTCAACATCAACAGTGCGCATTTCAACTCCTGTTTCAATCATACGCATCAAAGCATCTGTTAAGTGATATTCATTTTGCGTAGTGATTTTTTCTTGCATGATGTACTCAATTGCCTCAAACAATTTAGCCGATTCTTTTATGCGATAAATTCCTACCAATGCCAGGTTGCTTTTAGGAATAGATGGCTTTTCGACCAAACGTTTTATGGTACCATTTGTGTTCATTTCTGCTACACCAAACAAACGCGGATCATCCACTTTTTTAACACATAAAGTAGTTTGTGGTTGTGCAATAAGTTTGGTAATATTTACATCGGCAATGGTATCACCCAAAACAATTAATAACTCATCATTTTGTAATTGTTCTTTAGCAAGCCAAATGGCGTGCCCCGTACCTTTTCCAGTGGTTTGAATAACAAAATGAGCGTTAATATTGGGGTAATTTTTGGTGATGTAATTTTCAATTTTATCGCCCATGTACCCAATAATAAAAACGTATTCGGTGATACCCGCTTGTTTAAGCGTATCTATAATATGGCCGATAATGGGTTTACCTGCAATAGGAATTAAGGCTTTGGGCTGGGTGTGGGTGTGGGGACGAAGACGTGTACCTATACCTGCTACCGGAATTACTGCTTTCATGTGGTTGAAAAGATAAAGTGGTTTCTTTAAAAAGAATGTGTCAAAGTTAGTGGTTTCACTTTTGCATTCAAGCAGAAATGCTAAATTGCGCCTGCTAAAAATAAAATAATGAAACGCGATACAGTAATTTTCGACTTAATTAACGATGAATTAAACCGCCAAGAACACGGTATTGAACTTATTGCCTCTGAAAATTTTGTTACCAAACAGGTAATGGAAGCTATGGGTAGTGTGTTAACCAATAAATATGCCGAGGGTTTGCCGGGTAAACGTTATTATGGCGGCTGCGAAGTAGTTGATAAAGTTGAGCAATTGGCTATTGACAGGTTGAAAGAATTATTTGGAGCTGCATGGGCAAACGTTCAGCCACACAGTGGGGCGCAAGCCAATGCAGCAGTAATGTTAGCTTGCTTGAACCCAGGTGATACTATTTTGGGGTTTGATTTATCGCATGGTGGACATTTAACACATGGTTCACCTGTAAACTTTTCGGGTAAATTATACGTACCAAACTTTTACGGTGTAGAAAAAGAAACAGGTTTAATTGATTATGATAAAGTAGAGGCCAAAGCGCTTGAGGTAAAACCTAAATTAATGATTTGTGGTGCATCAGCATACAGCCGTGATTGGGATTATACCCGCTTACGCAGGATTGCTGATAGTGTTGGTGCTTTGCTATTAGCAGATATTGCTCATCCGGCAGGTATGATTGCTGCAGGCATTTTAAACAACCCTTTACCACATTGCCATATTGTTACATCAACCACGCATAAAACATTACGTGGCCCACGTGGTGGTATTATTATGATGGGCAAAGATTTTGAAAACCCATGGGGATACAAAACGCCAAAAGGAGAAGTAAAAATGATGAGCGCATTGTTGGATGCAGCAGTTTTTCCGGGCACACAGGGCGGACCATTAGAGCACGTAATTGCAGCAAAAGCTATTGCATTTGGTGAAGCTTTAACCCAAGAATACAAAGATTACATGAAGCAGGTGCAGGTTAACGCACAAGCTATGGCAAAAGCATTGGTTGCCAAAGGTTACCAAATTATAAGTGGAGGAACCGATAATCATTTAATGTTAATTGATTTACGCAATAAAAACATAAGTGGTAAAGCTGCTGAAAATGCTTTGGTTAAAGCCGATATTACGTTAAACAAAAATATGGTTCCTTTTGATGATAAATCACCATTTGTGACTAGTGGTATTCGTATTGGTACTGCAGCAATTACCACGCGTGGTTTAAAAGAACAAGATATGGCGGAAATTGTGGAGTTGATTGATGAAGTAATTATGAATCATGAAAACGAAGCTACTTTAAATAGTGTTCGTTCACGTGTAAATACCATGATGAAAAAATTCCCTTTGTACAGCTAATAAATTTGATCAATAACATAAAAACGCGCGGAGCTTTGCTCCGCGCGTTTTTTGTTGGCTAAACCCAAAACAAAAACGACCACCCATGGGTAGTCGTTTTGTATTTATAAATAAATTTACTTGTGCTATTTTAAGGTACGTTTTATTTCCACAATTTCGTATGCTTCAATTACATCACCCACTTTAATATCGTTAAAGTTATTAAAGTTCAATCCGCACTCGTAACCATAAGCTACTTCTTTCATATCGTCTTTAAAACGTTTTAACGAAGCCAGCTCACCTGTATGAATCACTACACCATCGCGTATGATACGTACTTTAGAGTTACGGAATATTTTACCTTCGGTAACATAACATCCGGCAACAGTACCCACTTTGGTAATTTTAAATACTTCACGTATTTCAACATTACCGGTAATTTTCTCCTCTTCTTTAGGAGCCAACATACCCTCCATTGCATCTTTAATTTGTGCAATAGCATCGTAGATAATACTGTATAGGCGAATATCGATTGCTTCGGCCTCGGCTAACTTACGCGCTTGTGGAGAAGGACGAACCTGGAATCCGATAACGATTGCATCTGATGCTGAAGCTAACAATACATCGCTCTCCGAAATTTGACCAACACCTTTGTAAATTACATTTACTGCAACTTCCTCGGTTGATAGTTTAATTAACGAATCGCTTAACGCCTCTACCGAACCATCCACGTCACCTTTAACAATAACCTTAAGTTCTTTAAAGTTACCAATTGCCAATCGTCTTCCGATTTCATCAAGGGTAATGTGTTTTTGTGTACGTATACCTTGTTCGCGTTGTAATTGCGAGCGTTTGTTACTAATTTCTTTAGCTTCTTGTTCTGATTTGGTAACCAAAAACTTGTCACCTGCTTGTGGTGCACCGTCAAAACCTAATAATACTACAGGAGTAGACGGACCTGCGATGGTCATTTTTTTACCACGCTCATCAAACATGGCTTTAACCTTACCACTGTGTGTTCCAGCCAAAATAGGATCACCTACTCTTAGTGTACCGGCTTGTACCATTACGGTTGTGGTGATACCACGACCTTTATCTAATGTAGCCTCAATTACACTGCCCACTGCACGTTTATCCGGATTGGCTTTAAGGTTCAACATTTCTGATTCTAACAATACTTTTTCAAGTAATGAATCGATATTTAAACCTTTTTTGGCTGATATTTCCTGACACTGATATTTGCCACCCCACTCTTCAACCAAAATATTCATGGCCGATAACTGTTCGCGGATTTTATCAGGATTAGCACCATCACGGTCAATTTTATTGATTGCAAACACAATAGGTACACCTGCTGCCAACGAGTGACTAATCGCCTCTTTGGTTTGTGGCATCACGCTATCATCTGCTGCGATAACAATGATAACAATGTCTGTGATTTTAGCACCACGGGCACGCATTGCTGTAAACGCCTCGTGACCGGGAGTATCTAAGAATGTTACGTGTTTTCCGTTGGCTAAAGTAACCTCGTAAGCACCAATGTGCTGGGTAATACCACCCGCTTCACCGGCAATAACATTTGCTTTACGGATATAATCCAATAAAGATGTTTTACCAAGATCTACGTGACCCATTACCGTTACAATAGGTGGACGAGATACTAAATCTTCTTCAGCATCAATCTCCTCTTCAATGGTTTCAATTAAATCTGTAGTTACAAATTCTACTTCAAAACCAAACTCCTCTGCAACAATTGCTATGGTTTCAGCATCTAAACGTTGGTTTATACTTACCATTAACCCTAACGACATACATGCCGAGATGATATTGGTAATAGGCAAATCCATCATTTGCGCTAATTCGTTAGCCGTTACAAATTCTGTTACTTTAATTTTCTTTTGGCCTTCAAGCTCCATTGCTTCCTCTTCACGTCTGTCGGCAGCAGCATCACGTTTTTGCTTTCGGATTTTACTACGCACCTGACCAATGTTTTGTTGGCCATTGATACGTGCTAAAGTTGCTTTTAGTTTGTCTTGAATTTCCTTATCAGTTATTTCTGCTTTTTCTGCAGGTTGTCCGGTACGTGGCTGGAAGTTGCCTTTTCCGCCTTTGTTAAACGGAGGACGAGGTCCATTTGGGTTATTATTGCCACCCGGACCACGGTTATTGTTTCCCTGATATCCACCACCTGGACGATTTCCACCGCCTTGGTTATTTCCACCCGGACCGCGGTTGTTGTTACCTTGGTAACCACCACGATTTTGTGGTTGAGGATTGGTTCCTTCAACCTTTTTAATATCTAAATTATCGCTTCCGCCAACAAAGTTTTTTCTACGTCTTTTCTTTTTGTTCGTATCATCACTACTTGCAACCGGCTGAGGTTTTTTAGGCTGTTCAACCGGAAGTTGAATCTTACCCATAACCTTCAAGCCTGAAAGTTTTTCGTAGTTTGGTTCGGTAACACGCGAATCATCGTTATCAACCGGAGCATCAGTAGTAATTGGTATTTCCACTTTCTCTTCAACCACCACTTTTGGTTCTGGAGTTTTCTCGGCCTTTGGTTCAACGGGTTTTACAACCTCTTCTACCTTTGGTTCCGGAACAACAACTTCTGCTTTTGGTTTCTTTTCTTCTACTTTCTTCTCAGCTTTTGGAGCTTCGGTTTTTGTAGGTGGCACGGGTGCTGTAGGCTCGACCTTTTTCTTTTTCTTAGGATTTAAATCCTCAAGATTTATTTTGCCTAAAACCTTTAATCCACCTTTATCATCAGATGACTCGATTACTACTGGTTCAACAACAACCTCTTCTTTTTTCACTTCAACAACCGGAGCAGGAACATGTATGTTTTCCTCCTGAACAGGAGCAGGTTCTTCCTTCTTAGTTTCGGTTGGTTTTACCGGGGTGTTAGTTGGCGCTAAACCGGTTTTGATTAAAATACCGTCATCATAGTCTTCTTCATCCGCTACGGTTTCTTTCTTAACCGTTGGTTGAATATTAACCTCTTCCTTCTTTACTTTTGGTTTGATTAATGCTTTTGCATCATCTTTAACTTTTTTGTCCGACTGGAAAGCACCAAGTAACACCTGGTACATTTCACCGGTGATTTTGGTCGTAGGCTTGTTCTCCACCATAAAACCTTTTTTGGCTAGGTGTTCAACAAGGGTTTGAATGCCCACGTTAAGCTCTTTTACTACTGCGTTTAAACGGACAGATTCTTTGTTTTCGCTCATTTAATGTTTTTAAAACTATGCTTTTGACGATGACGGCTACGCCAAAAAGCGGCTCAAATGTAAGGCTATTGCCTGCATAAACCAAACAATCGTTTAGCTTATGCAGATATTAACCAATATTCTATTCAAATTCGGCTTGCAGTATTCTGCGAACCTCATTTACAGTCTCTTCCTCTAATTCGGTTCTACGAACCAAATCGGCAACTGTTAAAGTTAATACGCTACGGGCTGTATCGCAACCAATGTTTTTTAATTCTTCTAAAATCCAGCCATCAATTTCGTCTGCAAATTCATCTAAATCAATATCTCCCTCATCTTCATCGCTCTCGCGGTAAACATCTATTTCCATCCCGGCTAATTTACCGGCAAGTTTAATGTTATGACCACCTTTACCAATTGCCAAAGAAACTTGATCTGGCTTTAAATACACAGCAGCTCTGCGGCTTTCTTCATCTAATTTAATTGATGAAACTTTTGCAGGGCTTAATGCACGCTGAATTAACAACTGTAGGTTTGACGTAAAGTTAATTACGTCAATGTTTTCGTTACGTAACTCTCTCACAATTCCATGTATACGAGACCCTTTCATACCCACACATGCGCCTACAGGATCTATTCTATCATCAAAACTTTCTACAGCTACTTTGGCACGCTCACCTGGTTCACGAACTATTTTCTTAACAGCAATCACACCATCAATAATTTCAGGCACTTCCATCTCGAATAAACGCTCCAAGAATACCGGTGCTGTGCGGCTCAAAATAATACGTGGCGAACCGTTGTACATTTCAACTTTTAATACTACAGCCTTAATGGCGTCTCCTTTTTTGTAGTGATCAGCAGGAATCATTTCTATTTTTGGTAATAAAAGTTCGTTACCTTCATCATCAAGAATCATGATTTCTTTTTTCCAGATTTGATATACTTCACCGCTAATAACTTCACCAACTCTATCTTTGTACTTGCGGTACAATTCGTCTTTTTCAAGTTCAAGAATTTTACCCATTAAAGTTTGACGGGCAGCCAAAATAGCTCTACGACCAAAACTCTCTAAGGTTACTTCCTCGGTTACTTCCTCACCAACTTCAAAATCAGGTTCAATTCTACGTGCTTCAGCCAATGAAATTTCTTTACGAATATCTTCAACTTCGCCATCATGAACAATTTCACGGTTATGCCAAATTTCTAAATCCCCGCTGCTATCGTTAACAATCACACTAAAAAATTCATCGCTGTTGTACTTCTTACGAAGCATGCTGCGAAATACGTCTTCTAACACGCGCTGCATGGTTGCGCGATCTATGTTTTTAAATTCTTTAAACTCACTAAACGAGTCAATTAAGCCAGAACTATGCATAGTATATATGTTTAATTATTGTTTTTATTTAAATGATAAAATTACACTTGCTTCGGCCACATCAGCAAATGGAATTGATTTTTCAGGTGCATTCAGATAACCCTTTTTTTTATCTTTAAGGGCTATAGTTATTGTATCTTCGGTTACTGAAATCAATTTACCTGTCAATTCAGTTTCGGCTTTTAGTTTTACAAAAAGTTCTCTACCAATATGTTTAGGATACTGACGAAATTTAAGCAGCGGACTATCTGCACCAGGTGATGAAACTTCCAAATAATAAGGCTCCTCTCCATAATTTTGTTCATCAAGTTTATCTGATAAATGGCGCGACAATTTTTGGCATGCCGGAATATCAACCCCCTGATCTCCATCAATAAAGATGCTTATTTTACTGCTTCCTATTTTGG
The DNA here is from genome assembly GCA_041302975.1 of Bacteroidota bacterium. GTDB lineage: Bacteria > Bacteroidota > Bacteroidia > UKL13-3 > UKL13-3 > UBA6183. The sequence continues at coordinate 18,104 of JBFYQC010000115.1, read as the reverse complement.
TTTCTATGTCAACCAAAAATAACTCTTGCGGTAAAAAGGCTTCTGTCCATTCTTTAATTTGCGATACAATCTCCATGTTCAATTTGAGGTAAAAAGAGAGGGGACTTTTTGGGTCCCCTCATCAATTAATTTTCAATAAAGTAATGCAAATATAGGTTTGTTTTTTACAAATACAAACTTAAGCTTTAAATGTAGCGCACATCAATAATAGATAATCCCTTTATATTGGCAAATAATTCAGGGGTGTCGGTAATAAGTGTGTAATTATAAGTTACTGCTGTTGCGGCTATGATGGCACGGGGTAAATCTATACTATGCGTTTTACAAATTACGATACAATTTTTAACCACGTTAGGCGATAGGTCCAAGATAATGGCATCACTCATAAAATTATGCAAAAGTTGCATATGTTCGTCATGCAAATTAACAGAAAGCACTTCAATTTTAGTGACCACCGATACATTAGGAATAGCATCTACAACTTCATCCATAAAACTCATTGAAGTATCATTTAACCTTCCAGAAAGATAATCTAGTAAAGCGTTTGCATCTAATAGGTATTGCTTAGTTTCCATGTACTTTTTCGTTTGGGCTAAATTCTTTTACAGTCCACAATAAAGATGATGGTAATTTACTTCTGTATTTTTCAGAAAGTTTTGGTTTGCGCAAAGCAATATTCTCTTCTAGAATGCTTATAAGGTTTAGGTTTTCAAGCTGATGAATAAGCTCAAGTGCTTTGGTGCTTTTAACCTCTATGAGCAAAACATGATCAGGGGCGTTCATAAAAATTTAGATTAGTGCTGTAAAATTTACTACATAAATAACAAAATATTAGTGATTTGCAAGAAATAAATAGCTGTTTATTTCTTAACTAAGCCTTTCACACTTCTTTAAAATCTCATAAAATCGGGTAATTAAGTACTTTTATTTTTTTATTACCGTTAAACAAATTTGCTGCGTAAGCTGAATCAAAACACGACTAAATTTGGTTAATTACCCGCAGCACATATATTTGCTAACCTATAATAAACCGAATTAACGTAAAGCATGAATCGTTTCAACTTAGTAAATAACGTTTTAGGATGGATAACCTTCGTTATTGCACTGGTAACTTACACCTTAACTTTAGAGCCCACTGTGAGCTTTTGGGATTGTGGTGAGTTTATCTCAGCATCTTTCAGACTACAAATTTGTCACCCTCCAGGAGCGCCTTTGTTTTTATTATTTGGCCGATTGTTCTCATTGTTTGCTGGTGGGGATTTAACACAAGTTGCATTTTGGGTAAATATGGTGTCTGCCACCACAAGTGCGTTGTGCGTTATGTTTACGTTTTGGACAATTACGCATTTAGGTCGCAAGTTAATAGTTAAATCTGGTGAGGAAATAAACCCGCAACAGATATTTGCCATTGCAGCATCAGGATTAGTTGGTGCATTAGCCTTAACTTGGAGTGACACGTTTTGGTTCTCGGCAGTTGAAGCAGAAGTTTATGCATCATCAAGTTTCTTTACAACCCTTACGTTTTGGTGTATATTAAAATGGGAAAACAATGCAGACGAAAAGGGAAGCGAGCGTTGGTTGGTATTAATTGCCTACCTAATTGGTTTAGCAATTGGTGTCCATTTATTAAGTATCCTTGTTATACCATCAATTGTATATGTTTATTATTTCCGTAACAATAAATTTACTCGTGGAGGATTTATTAAAGCCACATTGGTTGCCGTGGCAGCAATTGCTATAGTTCAATTTGGTATTATTCCGGGTATGCCTTCATTGGCTACTAAATTTGATTACATATTTGTAAACACATTTGGTACAAGCTTTAATACTGGGGCCTTTTTTATGCTTTTTATTATTTCTGGCACATTGGCTGCTGCATTACACTACACACACACCGAAAGTAAAACTAGTTTTTATATCGCTATTATATTATACGCTATAATGGTGCTCGCTACTTTCTCATTAAACCCATCAGCATCAGGTTTAATTTTTTGGGGCGCAATTACTGCCGTTTTATATTACTATGTAATTAAAAACAATGCCTCTAAAAGTGTTGTAAACACAGCCTTATTAAGTGTAACTTTTGTTATTATAGGGTATTCATCATACGCCATGGTGTTGATACGCAGTAATGCAAAACCACCAATTAACATGAATGCTCCTGATAATCCTTTCAGCCTATTATCTTACCTAAACCGCGAACAATATGGTGAGAACCCATTGGTTTACGGACAATATTTTTATGCTAAAGTTATTGATGAGAAAAAAGGCGCAATGACTTATGCTAAAGGAGATGGAAAATACGAAGAAGCAGGAGAAAAAGTAGAACGTATTTATGATCCTAAAGATTGTACAATCTTCCCTCGTATGTGGGCCGACAGACCGGATTACGTTCAGGCATACCGCCAATGGGAAAATATTCCTGAAGGTAAAAAAGCCACGTTTGCAAAAAACATAGACTTTTTATTGAGCTACCAAATGGGCTTTATGTATTGGCGTTATTTCGCATGGAACTTTATTGGAAGGCAAAACGATGACCAAGGTTTTGGCGATATTACCCGTGGAAATTGGATTAGTGGCATTCCGTTTATTGATGCCGCGCGTTTAGGCCCGCAAGACAATATTCCTGATTCAATAAAAAACAACAAAGCACGTAACACCTATTATTTCTTACCTCTATTGTTAGGTTTAATTGGTTTGATTTATCATTTCAAAAAATCCAAAGAAGATGCAACAGTTGTTTTAACTTTATTCTTATTTACAGGAGCCTTTATTATTCTTTACCTAAACTTCCCTGCTCACCAGCCACGCGAGCGTGATTATGCTTACGTGGGTTCATACCAAACTTTTATGATTTGGATTGGATTAGGTGTTTTGGCTTTAATTGATTGGTTGAGTAAAAAAATGAATGCAACTGCAGCAACAGGTATTGCTTCTATTGCAACCATAGCCGGTGTACCAATGTTAATGGGCGCTCAAAACTGGGACGACCACGACCGTAGCAACCGTTTTGCAGCATTAGATTTTGCTTATGATTACCTGAACTCATGTGCACCTAATGCGGTGTTATTTACTAATGGTGATAACGATACATACCCGCTTTGGTACGCACAAAACGTTGAAGGTATTCGTAGTGATATTCGTGTTATAAACTTAAGTTTACTAAATACTGATTGGTATGCTGATGCATTAAAAACAAAAGTATACGACTCAGAACCAATTCCGTTTAGCATGACTCCGAGCCAATACAAACAAGGTACTAGAGATTATGTGATATTTTACCAAAATCCTGAAGTTGAAAGACAATTTGGTGTAAACCAAACTGACTTTTATCCATTAAGCAGCATCATTAAGTTTATGACTGATGATACTGATCCAATGGCCAAGTTAAAATCGAACAGTGGTATGGAGTTTAGCTACTACCCAACCAAAAAATTCTATATTCCGGTTGATAAACAACATGTATTGAAACACGGTGCTGTTCATCCTAAAGATGCCAATATCATTGCTGATACCATGAAATGGGAAATTGGTAATGGTACTTTAATGAAGGCGGATTTAGTTGTACTAGATATATTATCGACCACCAATTGGACTCGTCCTATTTATTTTGCTATTACTACAGGTAGTGATGTATACTTAAATATGATGGATTATTTCCAATTAGAAGGTTTAACATACCGCATTGTTCCTATTAAAAATACAGACCCGGTTGAAGGTGGGACATACGGACACATCAACACTGATATTTTATATGCTAACTTGGTTGAGAAATTTAAGTGGGGTAACATGGATAAAGAAGGTGTTTATTTAGATGAAACCACTTTACGTCAAACACGTAATTTCCGTAACTTATTCTACCGTTTAGCAATGAAATTGGTGGCCGAAGGCGACAATGCACGTGCCCTTAAAGCCATAGATCGTTGTATAGAGGTAATGCCTAAAAATACTGTTCCGTATGATATCTTCATCATTCGTTTGTCTGAAGCTTATTACGCTGCCGGTGCTCCTGAAAAAGCCAATGCACTAATAAACGGAATGGTTGATCAAGCTATGGAGAAATACCAATACTACAGCCGCTTTAAAGGTAGCAAAGCTAAAGGTGTAAGCACTGAGCTAGAAGAGAACGCAAACATATTAATGTATGCGCAACAGGTTGCTCAGTTTAACAAACAAGACCAATTATTTAAAGACATACAAGCAAAAGCACAAAAAGTACTAGGTGCGCAAATGCCACCGGTGCAGTAATTTTTTTATTGATAGATTACAGTAAGGCCGCCCTTCGGGCGGCCTTACTGTTTTTACAGCCACCAAAAAATTAGTTAAAAGTTAAAACCACCCGCTTATCTTTGCGGCCATTTTATATTCCTCAAATTACATGAGTACAGCAGCAGTTATCGCATTACAAAAACGTAGAACCTTCGGTATTATTAGTCATCCCGATGCAGGTAAAACCACATTAACCGAAAAGTTTTTATTGTTTGGTGGTGCCATTCAAACAGCCGGTGCTGTAAAGAGCAACCGTATTAAAAAAGCTGCTACCTCCGATTTCATGGAAATTGAAAAACAACGTGGTATCTCAGTTGCAACATCGGTGATGGGTTTTGATTACAAGGATTATAAAATTAATATTTTAGATACTCCCGGCCACAAGGACTTTGCCGAAGATACCTACAGAACTTTAACGGCTGTAGATAGTGTGATATTGGTGGTAGATTGTGTTAAAGGTGTAGAGGACCAAACACGTAAACTGATGGAAGTTTGTAGAATGCGTAATACTCCAGTTATCGTATTCATTAACAAGTTAGATCGTGAAGGTCAAGATCCATACGATTTATTGGAAGAAATTGAAAAAGAACTGAACATACATACTCGTCCGCTTACCTGGCCAATTGGTATAGGTAGTGATTTTAAAGGTGTATACAATTTGTATGAAAAGAAACTCAACTTATTTCAACCCGATAAAACTAAAATTTCGAAAGAAGTTGTAGAAATAAGCGACTTAAACAGCGAAGAACTTGATGCCATCATTGGAGAAAAAAGTGCTGATAAATTACGTGAAGATGCAGAATTAATTGAAGGTGTATATGAACCATTTAGCAGTGATTTATACTTAGAAGGTTATTTGGCACCCGTATTTTTTGGTAGTGCCATCAATAATTTTGGTGTACAAGAGTTGCTTGATACCTTTATTAAAATTGCTCCTGAACCACGCAGCCGTTTTACAGAAGACCGTGAAGTAAAACCCGATGAGAAAAACTTCTCCGGCTTCATTTTTAAAATACACGCCAACTTAGATCCAAACCACCGAGATAGAATTGCATTTTGCCGCATTGTATCCGGTAAATTTGAGCGTAATAAATTCTATCACCACACCCGTTTAAATAAAAAGTTACGCTTTAGTAATCCCACAAGTTTTATGGCCAACGATAAGAGTGTGATTGATGAAGCATACCCTGGTGATGTGGTTGGTTTGTACGATAACGGCAACTTTAAAATTGGCGATACATTAAGCGAAGGTGAAAACATTACGTTCAAAGGTATTCCCAGTTTCTCGCCCGAAATATTTAAGGTACTTGAGAACAAAGATCCACTTAAAACTAAACAGCTCGAAAAGGGTATTTTACAACTTACAGATGAAGGTGTAGCACAATTATTTACCCAGCAACCCGGTAATGTGCGCATAATCGGCACAGTAGGTGAGTTACAATTTGAAGTTATTCAATTCCGATTGTTGCATGAGTACGGAGCATCGTGTGCTTTTACTCCACTTAGTTACCAGAAAGCTTGTTGGTTTACCAGCGATGATAAAACTGAATTGGAACGTTTTAATGTAATTAAACGTTACAACATTGCTGCTGACAAAGATGGCAGACCCGTATTTTTTGCTGAGAGTGTTTGGAGTTTAAAAATGACTCAAGATACTTTTCCAAAAATCAACTTCCACTTTACCTCAGAGTTTGATAAGTAGAGAGAAGATTTTTTCCTAATTTACTATACATAACTCAACCACCAATGTTTGTGGTTAAGTTTATAGTTGTAATACCATTTGCAAAGCGGATATAAAATTGCCACTACAAATAACCATACTGCATACACTCCGTATAAATTAAAACCCATCACATCAGGTCTGAACCAAAATGGACGCTGCACAATATCAGCAGTGGTATAACCTTGTGCGAAAAACAATGGAACAACTAGTATATGTATTGCATATATATGTAACACGTAAAAATAAAACGGCACACTACCGAATATTTTTAATTTGCTCGTAATAACGTTTTGTGTGGTTTCAAACCAAGCTAGAAACAACAATGCAGGGCCCAACATGAGCAAACTATACATCAATGATGGTGGATATTTGCTTACATCTAAAAACGACAACACTGTGTTTATAAAAGTAGGTTGAATAGTATAAGGTGTTGGGTCTCCATAACCATTTATTAAACGTAATACCGCAAACAAAAGCAACATTCCGAACCCCGAACGGAGTAATATTTTTCTTCTTTGGGTTGAATCAAAACCACGGTTAAAGATAAAAGCCAACCCATAACCCAAACACATGATACCAAACCATGGCAATACACCGTAAACAGTTACAATGCTGTAGTTTTCTGTAACTACAAAAGGCTTAAAACCGCTGGTATGAAACAAGTTATAAATAAAGGTTGCTTGGGTTGATCCAGGTAAAAGATCAAGTAAATTATGCAATGAAATAATAACTATACCCAAACCTAAAATTACCTTTTGAGGTAATCTAACCACCAATGCCAACAATACCATGCATGCACCAATGGCCCAAATTACCTGAAGTATAGATGCACTAAAAAATGGATTAAACATCCACCCGAAATTAACCACAGTAAGTTCAATGAGTATTAACCAAACACCACGCTTAAGTAAAAACAACTGCACATCTTTTGGAGATTTTTTACTCCCCGATAAGTATGCTGAAATACCCGCTAAAAAAATAAAAACAGGTGCGCAAAAATGAGTTATCCAACGGGTAAAATACAATGCCGGTGTGGTGGTATTTAAATCCATCGGATCATGAATAAAGGCATCATCATGAAAATAATCACGCACATGATCCAGGGCCATAAGTACAATTACCAAGCCACGCAGCACATCAATAGATAAAATCCTACCGGTTGTGATTTCTGTTTTCATAGCAAAAAAAACGGAGGTTTGTAAGGCCTCCGTTTGGTTAAATTTTTATTTAATATCAAATGCCTCATCAACTATTTGAAGTTGCTCTTTGGCATGTACCTTACTAAATCCGGTAGCAGGTGATGCACTTGCTTTGCGAGAGATTAGGCGTAACTTAAAATTCTCTTCTCTGCGCAATAGGTAAGTCCAGCTGCCCATGTTTTTAGGCTCTTCTTGCACCCAGCAAAACTCTGCGCCTTTGTACTTGGCAAATACTTCATCCATTTCCTTTTCAGGCATTGGGTAAATTTGCTCTAAGCGAACGATGGCAACATCTTTTCTACTTTCTTTTTGTTGACGCTCTAATAAGTCGAAGTAAATTTTTCCTGTACAGAACAGCACACGTTTAACATCTTTCGCCTTAACATTACTGTCATCTATTAGCTGTTGGAATTCACCTTTGGTAAAATCTTCAAGTTTACTTACGCAAGCCGGATGACGCAATAAACTCTTAGGTGTCATGACTACCAACGGTAAGCGTGTTTTACGGTGTAATTGTCTGCGTAAAGCATGGAAATAATTTGCAGGTGTGGTAATGTTACAAACTTGAATATTCCAGTTCGCACACAATTGTAAAAAGCGCTCTAACCTGGCCGAAGAGTGCTCAGGTCCTTGACCTTCGTATCCATGAGGTAACATCATTACCAAACCACTATACGTTTTCCATTTTGCCTCTGCGCTACTTAGGTATTGATCGATAATGATTTGAGCACCATTGGCAAAATCGCCAAACTGTGCTTCCCAAATGGTTAAATCATTTGGTGTAATCATGCTAAACCCGTATTCAAAACCCAATACCGCGTACTCCGACAAAAGTGAGTTATAAAACTCAACATGCGCTTTTTTATCTTCACCTAAACTATCAAATACATTATGAGACAATTCGCTGTCTTCTTGTTTAATAATTGCATGACGGTGTGAGAACGTTCCACGTTCAACATCCTGCCCCGTCATACGCACGGCATGGCCTTCATTTGATAAAGTAGCGTATGCCAACAACTCACCCATAGCCCAATCATAGTTGTCGTTTTTAATCATGTTTTTACGATCGTTAAACAACTTCTCTACTTTACTAAAGGCTTTAAATCCTTCTGGTATATTGGTTATTTTTTCAGCTAGTGATAAGAACAATTTCTTATCGATAGCAGTTTTGGGTTGGCTATCAAAGTCTTTGTCAGTTGCACCATGAAACCCATCCCATATTTCTTCAATAAACGAATGAACTGGCGACTTTTCTGACGCTTTGGCTTGCTCTAATTTTTGCTGTAGTAATCCACGGAATTCTTTTTCCATTTCTTTAGCTAAATCAGCCTCAACGCTGCCTGCACTTAATAGTTTTTGGTTATAAATTTCACGTGGGTTAGGATGTGCACCAATAGCTTTATATAATAGTGGTTGAGTAAAACGAGGTTCATCCCCTTCGTTATGTCCATATTTACGGTATCCTAACAAGTCAATGAATACATCGGTGTTAAACTCTTGGCGGTATTCCATGGCTAACTTAACTGTATATACAACGGCTTCTACATCATCTGCATTAACATGGAAAACCGGGCTTAATGTTGTTTTAGCCACATCAGTACAATAGGTACTTGTACGTGCATCGTGGTAATTGGTGGTAAAGCCAATTTGGTTATTGGTAACAATATGTATGCAACCACCTACATTGTATGCTTTTAATCCGGCCATTTGCACCATTTCGTATACTACACCTTGTCCGGCAACTGATGCATCACCATGAATTAAAATAGGTGCTACTTTATCTATATTACCACCATGTTTTTTATCCAGTTTAGCACGGGCTATACCTTTTACAACAGGACCTACAGTTTCTAAGTGAGAAGGATTTGGCGATAAGCTTAGGTTTACCTTTTTACCGGTTGAAGTAGTTATTTCTGTTGCGTAACCTAAATGGTATTTCACATCACCTTCAAAAAGCGCCTCTTCCAATGCATCGCCTTCAAACTCTTTAAATATTTGTTCGTAGGTTTTATTTAAAATATTGGCTAGTACATTTAAACGGCCGCGGTGGGCCATACCTAGCACAAACTCCTCAACACCCAACTCGGCACCATATTGAATAACAGAATCGAGTGCCGGAATTAATGTTTCTAAACCTTCTAATGAAAAACGTTTTTGACCAACAAACTTGGTATGAATAAAATTCTCGAATACGGTTGCTTGATTTAACTTGCCTAAAATATGACGCTTTTCGTCAATGGTACATTTAGGGATATTACGAACCGATTCCATTTTCTTTTTAAGCCAATCAACCTTACGAGGTTCGCGCACATACATAAACTCAGCACCAATACTCTGGCAATAGGTTTGCTCCAATAAAGTAATAATCTCTTTTAATTTGGCCGCACCTAATCCCACTTCAACACCTGCATTAAAGGTTTTATCCAAATCAGCAGGTTCTAAACCAAAGTTTTTAATATCTAATGTCGGCTCATATTTTCTACGCTCGCGTACCGGATTGGTTCTGGTAAATAAATGCCCGCGTGAACGGTAACCTTGTATGAGGTTTAATACATTTATTTCTTTTAACGCATCTTGACTTAAATTAACGCCTTTAGTGTTACCATCAAATTTTTGCTGGCCCAGTTCAAAGCCTTCAAAAAATTTCTTCCAGCCAAAATCTACCGATTCGGTATTTGTTAAATACTGTTGATATAAATCTTCGATTGCGTTTACATCAGCGTTTGAAATGTATGAGAATTTATCCATGACTCTACGTTAAGAATTTCAGGTGCGAAGATATGGTTTCTGCCCACAAGTGCACAATTAATGAAAGGTGTATTTTAGCTTTGAAAATCAGAATTTTATGCATTATCAACAAGCAATTGCTCATTTTTTCCAATATTTTACTTAAAACATTTGACTATTCATAGAAGAACAAATACAAGATGTAATCAAAGTAGAATGGCAAATTATTTTACACATATTACTTGTTACATTATTGATTATAAACTTAACTAAATACACATACTCCATTTTTTAAGTTTTATTTCACGATTCTTTTCCTAATTTTATCTTTTATTTTAAATGATATGGGGCTAAAATTTTACATACGTTTATTCTCTTTGTTTCTGATTATCAGCACATCAGTGCGAGCTCAGGTAATTACAAATTATGCATTTAGTGCATCGCAGAGCGTATATATACCGCTTACGGGTGCAACAACTCCCGTATTAACCGGTGGCGATTTTGATGAGGGCTGGTATGCGAGAGTACCAATTGGTTTTGAGTTTTGGTTTATGGGAAATTTAATCACTGAAGTTCACGCGAGCACCAATGGGGTGCTTTCACTTGCGGCAAATCAACCTACAACAGCGGCATCAAACAATAACTTATCGGCATATGTTGGTGCTTTTTATCGACCAATAATCGCTCCTTTATGGGACAACCTTGACATTGACTCACTTTCTGGAGCTTCATTTTCTTACTTAACCTCAGGAACAGAGCCTAATAGGGTTTTTACTGCTGAATGGAAAAATGCAGAATGGAATTGGTTTGCAAACAATGCAACAATTTCATTTCAAGTTAGACTTTATGAATCTACAGGTGTAATTGAGTATGTTTATAATCAAGAAAACGGAAGTCTTTTCTCACCTTCCGCATCAATAGGCATTGGAGGAACAAGTAACACTCAATTTCTATCTTTAAACAACAGTGGAAATAGCCCTTCCGTAAGCAGCACTGTATCTACTAACAATATTAACACAAAACCAGCATCAGGTCAACAATATACTTTCACCCCACCGGTTCCTACCAGCGTATCTGCAATTAGTTTTAGCAATATTACCCCAACAGCAATTACTGTTAACTGGACAGGTGTAACAGGAGCTGTTAAGTATGCGGTTTATCACTCTACAGATAATGTAAATTTCATATACAGTGGTAGTGCTACATCAAACAGCTTACTAGTAAATGGCTTATTTCCTAATACTACCTATTATTTTAAGGTATTCAGCATTTCAGAGGGAGCATATGGAACAAATCCAGCAACGGGTTTTTCTACAACACAAAATGGTGTTGTTTCAGGTCTTATAAGCATTCCAACAAATGCACCCACAATTACATCAGTATTAGATTCCATAAAACAGTATGGCATCGGAGGACCTGTTACTATTGAATTAGAAAACAGCTACGTACCAACTTTTGAAAGATTTCCAATCACTTTAAGTGATACCCTTGGCACATCAGCAAATGCACCTTTAATAATTAGACCAAGCGCTACTGCAACAAATGTAGAAATTTACACCTCGCAAAGTCTTATTTCAACTATTTTGTTTACTGGGGCTAGGCATATTACAATTGATGGACGACCAGGGGGATCTGGTACAACAAGGGCTCTGACAATAAGGGCTGCCAGTTACAGTAATGCAATAGACTTCTCCTCCTACTATGTCAATCAAAATAATATTGAAATAAAATATACAAACATTAAAGCTATGACAGGAGCTATTTCAATTCCTGCATATATAGAAATATATGGATACACGAATAATTCTCTTTCTAATACAAGTATTAATAATTGTATTATAGGTGACTCTAATTTCATGGCAACCATAGGCATTAGGGTTTATTCATTCAATCAATCAAACTCTGTTAATAACGACATTTCAGACAATGTAATATTTAATACAGGTAGCAGCTACAATGGTTATGGAATTTCAATCACAGGAAATTATAACAATACTTGGTATATACAGCGAAATCACATTTTTAATCTTTTATCAATAAGCGGAATAACATCAAATCTTATATATTATGCTATTGGCGTTCAAGGAGCCAATGTACATATTAAAAATAATTACATTGGCGGATCTGATACTGCTTGTGGTGGTTATGCATTTGAAGCTGGTCCCGCTGCGAATAATAACTTCTTTTACGGTATTTATTATTTAGGAACATCAAATCAATTTGCCAATATACAGGGCAATACTATTGCTAACTTTTTTTGGCCAGGTACTTCTGCACAACCATGGACAGGTATTCATATTCAATCAGGACGAGCTTTTATTGGAGACACAATAGGTAATGTAATTGGAAACCCTCAAAATAATAACACTTCTATTTATGTACTTTCACAAACAATTGCATCTACACCAATAGCATATGGTATAAGATCCTTAACTACAGGTGCCGTTATTATTAAAAATAATATTATTTCCGGAATTAATGCAACAGGTGTTAATGCAACTTATCCATGTGGTATAAATGCTATTAATGTAACTGGTGCAGTTCAAGCCAATATTAGTAATAATATAATTGGTAGTACAATTTATCCTAACTCAATTCGTGCAGCATCTCCCAATGGATTTTATCCTCAAACTGCTATTGGTATTAATGTATCATCAAATAGTTTTGGTACATTAAACATTACCGGTAATACTATTGCAAATATTGGTAATTCAGGAACTTCAACCTCCTTACAAAACTATGCTAGCGGTATTTTTGTAACCGGAAATTTATCGTCTAATATTAATGATAATAACATCCATGATTTATTTTCGGCAAGTGGTAATCCGTCATCAAATAGTATTACTGCTTTAGTTGGTATATATTATAATACAACATCAAGTGCATCTGCATCAATCAGCAACAACCGTATCCATAGCTTAAGAACAACATCAACAAATACACCTGCCTCATGCTTTGGTATTAATGTGATTTCGACTAGTGGAAGTGCTATAACGGTTGATCGTAATTTTATACATAGTTTTAGTAGTATATCAACATCTTTACTTGCAAACCTCTGCGGAATAAGCCTTCAAGAGGGTATTATAAATGCTACAAACAATATGATAAGATTAGGCGTTGATGCCAACGGAAACAGTAATGCAACAAGTAATCCTATAATTGGCATTAATAAAATCACCAACTATAACACAAGCATTTTAAATAATAGCGTATATATTGGTGGTACAGTTATTGGTAACGCGGCCATCAATACCTATGCGTTTAAAAAATCTACCGATGGTTATGATGAAATAAAAAACAACATATTTATTAACCAAAGAAGTAATACAGCAACGGGAGGTAAGCATTATGCTATGGGATTTAACTCAATTAACAATGTTACCTCAAATAATAATTTATTTTTAGCTTCTGGCAGTAATGGAAGGCTATTTCAACTAAACTCCTCTGATTATAATACTCGTGCAGCTTGGTTTAATGCAACTAATTTAGATAACAATAGTGATAGCGCTGCAAGCTATTTTATAAATGCCACAGGAAATGCTTTAAATGTTGATTTACACCTTAACCCAGGACTTCCAACAAAGGCAGAAGGTAATGGTGCCCCAACATTTTTAAACGAAGACTATGATGGACAAATGCGCAGTTCACTAACACCAAATGATATTGGTGCAGATGCTGGTAACTTTATCAAAATAATAATTAATCCTGTACCTGTGGAATGGCTTTGGGTTAAAGGAGAAAAGGACAACCATAATGCTATTATTTCTTGGAAAGTATCATCACAATTAAACAACCAACATTATTTTGTTGAGCGCTCATATGACAATAAAACCTTTACTGCTATTCATAAAGTTGATGGAGATGGTACGTTATACATACCAAAAGATTACATTTTTGTGGATAAAGATGTATTTGATGAAAGTAGTATAGTTATATACTACCGCATTACTCAAGTTGATTATAGCGGGAAATTAAGCCACACAAAAACTGTGAGCGTTTCGAGTCTTAAAACAGTAAAAGAACAACCTGAGATGTGGCCAAATCCAGCTAAAGGTAAAGTATATATAAAACTACCTGCTGAAGATCCTGGAACGTTGTTTACAATAACTATAACCAACATGAGTGGATTAGTGGTTTATAAACAAAAATCGAACTACCAAACCTTGAATGAATTAGATTTAAAATCTTTACAACCTGGAATATACTTCACCACCATACAAATTGATGATGAAATTCCGGTGAACAAAAAAATAATTATCGAATAATAAAATGGCTCCAAGTATTGGAGCCATTTTATTTAATATCATTCTCTACCACAAAACTTTTTTAGGTACATCAATGCCTCTACATAGCCCAAATTTAATGCCTCTTGCAAGTCTTCACATCCCCGTTCTTGCTGGTTAATTTCTAATTTACTCAAACCACGTTTAAAGTAGGCCAACTCAAAATCGGGACGTAATGCGATGCAAATATCGTAGGCATCAATAGCTTTTGCGTAATTACGCGATGATTGGTAAACGTTACCTAGACCAAACCAGGCATGAACATTCTTTTCGTTACGTTGAATAATTCGCTCATAAATTTTTTCGGCCTCCTTAAAACGTTTCAACCCAATTAAGGCTAAACCTCTGTTTATAAACTGTGGTTCGTTATATTGGGTAATCTTTAGGGAGCTGTCTATATCACCCAAAGCCAGATAATACTGCTGCATTTTTAAATGTAAATTTCCTCTTGCTTGTAAAGCCAATACGAATGCCGAATCAATTTTTATAGCCTGCGATAATGCGTATATTCCATCTTGATAGTTGCCAATTTGTTGGTGTGTAAGTCCTAAATAATACCAATGTGTTTTGTCATCTGGTAACATACGGCACACATCTTCCCACTCGTATCTTGCCGATTTAAATTCGTTGGCGTAATAATAACTCAGCGCTCGCTTTTTATAAATGCGCTTATTGCGTTTTGTTATATACAAAGCCTCTGTATAACGTTGAGCTGCGTTGCCAAATAAGCTCATTTCATAATAAGCATCTCCACATAACTCTAATGCAACCGTATCCTCATGATGAGACTTGACATAGTCATCAAGTAAAACGACAACCTTTGTATAATTTTTTTGAGCGTACAAATTGTTGCAAACACTTAAAGTATCTTGCGCTTGGGCATGTGCCAAAAACAAACAAACAGTAATAAAATTTATAATTTTATTCATCAAACATTTACTGGTAATGTAATTTCAAAGGTACTACCCTCTCCTTCCACGCTGCTCACACATATAGTTCCATTATTTTGTTCAACAAACTCCTTACATAATAGTAAACCCAGTCCGGTGCCTTTTTCATTAGCTGTACCTAAAGTTGTTGGGTTAATATTTTTAGTAAATAGTTTTTCAATGGCAACTTTACTAATGCCTACACCTGTATCTGTTACGAAAATTTTCGACTCGGTTTTATTTTGTGTTGATGAGACAGTAATGATTCCTCCTGTATTAGTAAATTTAATTGCATTAGATATTAAGTTACGCAGTACCAAATTAATCATATCTTCATCAGCAAAAGCAATGTGGATTACCGGAGACTGATTAACTAAATGAATTCCTTTTTGATGAGCGCTTCCTCCTAATAAACCGAAATTGGATTCAACCATTTGATGTATTTTTAATACTTGGGGATTGGCTTCAATACCATTTATTTGTGCTTGTGCCCAAACCAATAAATTCTCTAGTAAATCAATAGTATTTTCTACAGATGAGGATATTTGTGAAGTAAGCTCATTGGTATCCTCATCAGGAGTGTACTCGTTGTTTCCCACCAAATCAAAATAGAGTTTCATTGTAGTAAGGTTATTTCTTAAATCATGGGAAATGATAGAAAAAAACCTATCCTTTACTGTATTTAACTGACCCAGTTCTTCCTTCTGCTTAGTAACAGCAATAGCGGTTTGCTCTAATTCTCTTTTTTGTTGCGCTAAACTTTTTGCAATTTTTTTATTTTGGGTATACAAGTAAATAAACACACTCAAACCAACTAAAACAAGCAATAAAAGAATAGCAATGTAATTTTTGGTTTGTCTCTCTCGTAAAAGTTCAGAAGCCAAAATCTCTTGTTCTTTCTGCTGCAGTTCAATTTGTTTTTGATTTTTTTCACTCTCGTAACGAAGCTGCAAATCTGCCAATTGCGCCAATGTGCTATCATTGTACAACGAATCTTTTATTTCTTTACTTAAGTTTTCAAAAGTGGTCGCCTTATCTAATTTACTGGTTAATTTATAAAGTCGTGATAAAGTTTCGTAAGCCAATTCTAACTCAATTTTAAGATTGGATGATTTAGAAATTTGTTCGGCTTGTTTGGCTGAAAAAATAGCATTCTCGTATAATTTTTGTTGCTCGTAAGTTTGCGCTAAGCCATTGTAATTAGCTGCCTGTAAAGGCAACATATTTAGCTGTTTTGATATAAAGAGTGATCGTTGGTATTGAGTAACTGCTTCGTCATAATTTTTAGACTCATAGCTGATGTTACCCAATTGAATACGTGTAGATGCCTCGCCAGCTTTATTATTTAATTCGTTATATAATTTTAACGAGCGGGAATAATACTCTTTGGCTTTTGTGTAATTTCCTTGCTTTAAATAAAGATTACCAACCTGATCATAACTCATCAAGGTTTTAAATTTATCGCTTGATGCCTCATAAATGCTTGTAGCTTTTAAATTGTAATCTAACGCTTTGCTGAAATTATTTTGTTTGGCATAAATAGCTGACAAACCGCTCAACACATTTACCATGCTGGTTTTATCGTTTTGCGCTTCGTAAAACCTCAATGCCTGCAGGTAGTTATTTAACGACTCACTTAAGTTTCCGGTGATAAAATAGGCGCTTCCAAGGGCTGTTTGGGTTTTTGCAGTACTTGTTTCATTCCCGCTTTCCACACTTATTTGTAAAGCAATACGGTAACTTTCAATGGCTTTACTCATGTTACCAATGCGATAATACAAACTTCCTAAATGTTGGTTAATATTGGCACGCTCAGTTTTGATAGTTGATTTTTCTAGAGCTTGTTCTGCCCAATCAATAGACTTGGTTAGATTTGAATTAGCGTAGATTTGCGATAATTTGAATTTTAATTCACTTTGTTTAGTTTCATCAGCTTGTTGGATGGCAAGCGTTAAACTATCTATTTGCTGCTGCTGTTGCGCATTGGCAAACAATATGCAACAGCCAAATAAAGCTATTAGTATGAAACGAAACACGGTTTATGTAGTAGAATTTTCTGCTAATTTAAAGCCTGCACCGTGAATATTCACTATTTCAATGGTTTCGTCTTCTTTAATCAGTTTTCTAAGTTTGTTAATATACACATCTAAATTACGTGCTGTATAATAATCATCACGACCCCAAACGTTTAATAAAATTGCATTACGGCTTAACAAATTGTTTCTATTGGTGATAAACAATTTAAGCAATTGCGCCTCAGTTGTACTTATACGTTTATCAACATCTAATACTTTTAAATTATGGTTGGTAAAATCCAATAACAAGCTTCCCACTTCAAAAACCTCATCTGCACTGGCCACTTGTTGAGGAGCATATTGCGTGCGTTTTAAAATAGCCTTCATACGGGCAACTAATTCATCCAAATTAAATGGTTTAGTTATGTACTCATCAGCACCATAATCAAAGCCCTTTATCTTATCGTCTTGAGACGAATTAGCAGTTAAAAATATAATCGGAACCACCTCGTTTTTTTCCCTGATATGCTGAGCAAGTTCAAATCCATTCATTTTAGGCATGTTTACATCAAGTATGCATAAATCAAAGCGTTCCGTTTTAAAAGTATTCCAACCATCAACACCATCTTTACACAACTTAACAGTAAAACCTTTTGCTTTCAAGTTTTCTTTAAGTAGTATGCCTAAGGCTTGCTCATCTTCAACAATAAGTATATGTGGCTTTTCCATAATCAGGTTTTTAACAAATTTATTTAAAAACACACTCCAAGTGCTATTTCGCGAGTATTAAACTAAGTTATAACACTTAATATTTTCATAACAAACTTATCAAATATACTAAATACCAAGGCTTTCTAACGATTAATAAAATTTTCTTAAATGTATTTACTCATTTAATTTGCAGCATGAATCAAAACAACGCTTTACAGGGATCTCAGCTAATTATATCTATTATTTAT
>JBFYQC010000114.1:0-10240 GCA_041302975.1 Bacteroidota bacterium | reverse complement strand
ATTTTGTAGAGTAAACAACAGGTTTTCCAAATAATTTAAAACAGCCTTTATCCTTTCCATGTCTGAAGGACTCTACCCGGCACATGAGGTTTTTGCGTAACAATCTTAGCGGCTGTTTGCGGCTTGGGCTTAGTAAGCAATCCACGAGCGCAGCGGCTTGGATTGTGCTGCAAAAACAGGCGCAATAGATTGTAGCACAAACATCATAAGCCTTGAATTTTTTGCTAACTTTTTGTTTCAAGACAAAAAGTTAGGCGGGTTTGGGGTGCAACCCCATAAATAAAATGTTTAAGACAGCAGTATAGCAGTCAATAGGGCCCGGAATCGACTAAAAAACAACGAGTTTAAAAGTGATTTTTTATTTTTATTAATTTGTTTGGCTTAGGGATGGCAGCGAAAAGCCCGTAAAAGCCCCTAAATACTAAGCCCAAGCCATAAAATAATAACCCCGGTTATGCTTCTTACCTATTTAATCATTTCCATTATGCACTCTTCAAGCTATTTACTATCTTGCCTCGATTTTTCTTGAAACCCATACATGACGAAAAAAGATTATACACTGCGACTTTCAGGATTAGAGCCACTGGTAATATTTGAAGGCTCAAACTTTATAAATGTTGGTGAGCGTACCAATGTAACTGGATCTAAAAAATTCTTGCGCTTAATTAAAGAGGGTAATTTTGATGAAGCCCTTGATGTAGCTCGCGAGCAAGTGCAAGGTGGGGCCCAAATAATTGACATTAACATGGACGAAGGAATGATTGATGGCATTGAAGCCATGACTCGTTTCTTGCATTTGGTAATGGCCGAACCCGATATTTCGCGTGTGCCCATTATGATAGATTCATCGAAATGGGAAATTATTGAAGCTGGTTTAAAATGCGTCCAGGGTAAGTGTGTGGTAAACTCTATTTCGCTAAAAGGTGGCGAAGAAGAATTTATTCGTCAGGCAAAAATTGTAAAACGTTTTGGTGCTGCTGTAATCGTCATGTTATTTGATGAAGTAGGCCAAGCAGATAATTACGAACGTAGAATTGAAATTGCCGAAAGGGCTTACCGCATCTTAACCGAAAAACTTCATTTCCCTGCGGGCGATATTATTTTCGACCCGAATATTTTTCCGGTGGCAACAGGTATGGAAGAGCATCGTAAAAATGCTATCGACTTTTTTAACGGAACCAAATGGATAAAAGAAAATTTACCTGGTGCTAAAATTAGTGGTGGTGTTTCTAACGTGTCGTTCTCTTTCCGTGGTAACGATAAAGTGCGCGAGGCCATGCACTCAGCATTTTTGTATCATGCCATAAAACACGGAATGGATATGGGTATTGTTAACCCAAGTCAGTTAGAAGTGTACGATGAAATTGATAAGGAATTATTGGAGCATGTGGAAGATGTGTTGTTGGATAGAAAGGATGATGCTACCGAAAAATTATTGGAATATGCCGAGAAAGTAAAAGGCAAAGGCAAAGAAAAAGTAATTGATGAAGAGTGGCGCAAAGGCACGATTGAAGAGCGTTTGAGTCATGCGTTGATAAAAGGTATTGTTGAGTATATTGATGTTGATACAGAAGAAGCGTATCAAAAATATGGCAAGCCACTTAACGTAATTGAAGGTCCGTTAATGGCCGGAATGAATATAGTGGGCGACTTGTTCGGACAAGGTAAAATGTTTTTACCACAGGTGGTTAAAAGCGCACGTGTAATGAAAAAAGCGGTGGCTGTATTAACTCCATACTTAGAGGAAGAAAAACGTTTAGCGGGTGCAGCAGCAGGTGGCGGACAAGGGAAAATTTTGTTAGCTACTGTTAAGGGTGATGTGCACGACATTGGAAAAAATATTGTGGGCGTGGTGTTGGCATGTAATAATTTCGAAATTATTGACATGGGTGTGATGGTGCCTGCTGATAAAATTTTAGAGCGTGCTAAAGTCGAAAATGTAGATGTAATAGGTTTAAGTGGATTGATTACACCAAGTTTGGATGAAATGGTTTACGTGGCCAAAGAAATGGAACGTATGGGCATGGATATTCCTTTGCTTATTGGTGGTGCAACAACTTCGCGTGTGCACACTGCAGTTAAAATAGACCAGAATTATAGTGGTCCAGTAGTGCATGTATTGGATGCCAGTAAGAGTGTACCGGTAGCACAAAGTTTAATTAGCAAAGAGAACCGTCCGATTTTTCAAGCTAACCTAAAAGCAGATTACGCACAGTTTAGAGAAGATTATAAAAACCGCAAACGCGAGAAAAACTTTGTAACTATAGAAAAAGCGCGTGCCAGTAAAATTAATGTGGATGTTAAAAATATTGTAGCACCAGGTTTTACAGGTGTTAAAGTGTTTGATAATTTTCCGTTAGGCGAATTACGCGAGTATATTGATTGGACTCCGTTTTTTATGACTTGGGAATTGGCAGGGCGTTATCCTAAAATATTACAAGATGAAATTGTAGGGAAAGAAGCCACTAAGTTATTTGCCGATGCCAACGCCATGTTGGATGAAGTAATTGAAAAAAAACTACTTCAAGCAAAAGCCGTAATTGGTTTTTGGCCAGCTAATGGGGTGGGGGATGATGTGGAATTACAAGCAAATGGCAATAAAGAAATATTCCATTTTCTCCGTCAACAAAGCGAAAAAGCCGAAGGGCAAAACTATAATTGCTTAGCAGATTTTGTAGCGCCTAAAGCAAACGGAACAACGGATTATATGGGTGGATTTGCTGTAACGGCAGGTATTGGTATCGAAAAATTGGTTGAGGAGTTTGAAAAAAATCATGATGACTACAACAGCATTATGATTAAAGCGATTGCCGATAGATTAGCCGAAGCATTTGCTGAAAAAATGCATGAGTTGGTGCGTAAAGAATATTGGGGTTATGCCAAAGATGAGCACTTAACCACCGAAGATTTAATTAAAGAAGAATACCGTGGTATTAGGCCAGCTCCGGGTTATCCGGCTTGTCCTGATCATACCGAAAAACGGTTGTTATTTGATTTGTTGCAGGCAGAAAAAAATGCGGGCATTGAGTTAACCGAAAACTTTGCCATGTATCCTGCTGCCAGTGTAAGTGGTTTTTATTTCGGTCACCCCGAAAGTAAATACTTTGGTGTAGGTAAAATTAACAAAGACCAAGTGGAAGAGTATGCCAAACGTAAAGGCGAAGATGTAGCCTTCATAGAAAAATGGCTATCGCCAAACTTGGGTTACGATAATTAGAAAGGTCAGACGCCTTAAAGGCGTCTGACCTTTTATAAATTAAATCAATCATTCTTAGTTTAACCGCGCTAACGCTTAATGCGTAAGATGGTTTTATTCAATCCCCAAATCCTTAATAATCTTTTCTATTTGCCAATCTTCAACTGGGTTGTATTCGTTTTTTAAATCGGCAGTAAAAACCTTAGCTAAACCTTGCCAATAAATTGCAGTGAGGTTGCCGCGGTAAGTTTTAAGTAAGGTATAAGTGTCTTTTCCAGTTTCGCGATGAATTAACTTAATGAGTAATTTTCCTTGAGATACCGTAAGATTTACCAAGTCGTCCATAAATTGATCTTTAATAGCTTCTTCGGTACGTTTTAAGTATTCTTTACGCGCTTTATCAGTGGGTAACATTTGTAAATTTTGTTCCATCAATTGAAACCTAAATCCTGCAACTTTAGCATAAGGTAGTACCCTCTTTACATCACGTACCAATTTCTGATAACGTTTTTCGTATTCAGGGTCGCGTTTGGCCTCTGCTATAAATTGTGGCAACTCCAATGTTCTTAATGTATCAATAGGTTGTTGCTGTTGAGCTTTAGCAGCTAGAACAATCAATAGGCTAAATAATAATGCTACGTTTTTCATGATTAAATCAAATGGATAAAAACAATGCCAAAGTTATATCAATTGCACTTATTCTTTTTTGTAACCTAAAAATAAGTTGTAAGAACTGTTTGAGGTATAACTTATAAACTAAACGATGAGGCTTTGCTACAAAAGGTTTGCATTGAAAGGGCAATAGCTATCAATTTCTATTGGATGGAGTTGGCGTAAAAATATATTCGATGCGGTTATTTAAATTATAACCTTTCGGGTGCGCAATGTTTCCAATATTTTCGTAAGAACCTTTTCCATCAACCCTAATGCGAGTTTTGGCAATACCATTTTTTACCAAATAATCTTTTACAGCCATCGCTTGTAACACACTAATGGTATGGTTTTCAAAATCAGAGGTGCGCACATCAACATGGCCAACCAATAATATTTCAGTTTGTTTGTTGGTTTTTAACTCTTCTAAAATTGGTTTGATAATGTAGTGAGCTTGTGGTGTTATTTGGTGTTTTTCGTTGTAAGTAATGTTGGTTAAGTAGGCGGCACGATTTAGGTCGGCATTAAACGCCACCAAACGTTCTTCGCTTAAAATATCGCGCATGGTAGTGGTCGAATCTACTATTTGGTCAATCATGATGGTTGGGAATAAAATGTTTGAGCCCCTGCATAACCGTTGGAAATTATGCCTGCGGTTTTCGTTGTAAATAAATTGCTTGGCCGAATCAGTTGCTGCTAAAACAAGTTGTTGTTCGTTGCTATCTATAGGAATAATTTCTACATCATCAATATAAATACCGCCTAAACCTCTGTTGCCTTCCATTGATTTATACCTTACCTGATTGCAAGGTTTAAGCAGCCCCAAAACCATGTACTTTTCGTTGCCATGGGCTTTGTAGGTTTGGGTAACTTCTACCCATTTTTTACCTTTTATAAATCTTTTGTTTTTAAAAGTAACAGCAGGTTTTTGCTTTTTAATAATGGGCAATGCCGAATCGCAAAACATAGCGTGAAACTCACTAATAGCATATACATGCGCTTTTACCTTAAGTTTAATGTAGTAAGTGCGGTTGGGCAACATAGGTTTAACTAGAGGTGTTACTGCGGCAAATTTTGCCCAACCATTTCTAAAAACAGGCGAACCTGTTTCAATCCAAACAGAGGCCCGTCCGTTTGCTTTCTGTTTGTAATCGGGGTTAAGCGGAATAATATTGTGGTTATAACGGTGAATCTCTAACCCAAACCACCCCTCAGGACTGCATGGTGCTTTTTTCTCGCAACAAATATTAATGTCTTCAAAACCACTATTTACTATAAGATTTTGCGCAATAGTAAACTGCGTAGTAAGCAGTGCTGAAAGTAAAAAGATTAGTTTATTAAGCGGTTGGGTTGGCTTCATTGGTTTTGTTACGTTTAGCTAAAATAACAATTCCAACTATACCTGCAATAACCATAAACGTAGAAATTAACTCGGCTTGTGTAATGGCGTTGCCAAAAATATTATAGGTACTGTTTACACGAATTTTTTCGATACTAAAACGTTCAATACCGTTTACAATTAAATAAATGCAAAACAATACCCCCGGAATGGTTACACGTTTGCGTATGGCCCATAAAATACCAAATAAACCAATAGCCATAATTACTTCGTAAAGTGGTGTTGGGAATACCGGTTGAGGTAACATGTAACAATGTGGTCCTTCGCAACCCGGAATTAATACACCTTCATCAATCACATTGTGCGCATAGTTATAGCTCCAAGCCCAATCAGGAATAAAACTTAAAAAATCGGGTTTTGCGGCAAGGTTAACAATACCCCAATCTCCATCGCCACTCAGCTGGCAACCAATACGACCAATGCCATAAGCAAGCATTAATCCTGGTGCAGCAGCATCAATCATGTATTTGGTAGGTATTTTATTTTTGTTGGTGTAATACAACACTGCAAATGTGGCTACAATTAATCCACCATAAAAAGTTAAGCCACTAAACGAAAGTAACGAACCAATTGGGTCGGCCAATAAATCATCAATGTACTCTAAGTTATGAAATATTTTAGCTCCTAAGATACCCGAAATACCTGCAATGGCAGTAATATTCCACATTAACTCGTAAGGTTGAACTTCTTGCAAAATTTCTTTTTGTGTTTTACCTTTTACTTTTTCAGCATCTTTATAAGTATTATAGTAAGCAATACCAGCACCTATCATCAACCCAAACCAACTGCCTTTTGCTGATAAAATAAATGCTTGCGGATTTTGTACCAATGCATTGTAGTCGAGCAAAATTTCTAAACCTTTATAACCCAACAATGCACCCAACAAAATATTGGTAACATAATCTGTAATAGTTATGGCTTTGTTTTGAATAACCTTACGTTGCACTGGTTTTATGAATCCTTGAGCCGTTTTACGTTTTAGTTCACTTGTAGTGGTGTAATAGGCAGCTGCAAAAGATACTGCCATAAAAAAACCAAAGGTTTGCACGGGCAGCGGAAGGTAAAAACCAAAAAGGTCTTTTAATAAATCGGATATAGTTGGATACATATAGTATTTTTATAAAATGCACAAACGCCAACCCTGTTGCGGGTTAGCGTTTGTTAGATAGTTTTTATTATTAATGTTATTTCCAAATAATGGGTGTTCCGTTACAAGGTATTTCCGGAAAATCAATGTCCATTCCATCTAAAGTTTCTTCAATGGCTTCTTCTAAGTAAGCAGCGGTAACGCCACTTTCACTTTCCCAGTTATCATCAATTGCACCTTTGTAGGTAAGTTCACGTTTTGAGTTAAACAAAAATACCTCTGGGTTACAAGTAGCACCAAACATTTTGGCAACACTTTGATCTTCGTCTTTTAAATACATAAAATGTAGTTGGTCCATCTTAAAATGAGCCGCAGTACGTTTTATGCCCTCTAAAGTATCGTATGGAGACTGGCTGCTGTCGTTGGCATTAATTCCGATTACAGCCAAATTATCATCTTCGTATTTTTCAAACAAACCTAATAATCGCTTGCTGTATGCCGCAGATACAGGGGAACTATTGCTCGTAAATACAACCGCTAAGGCATATTTATCAGCGTATTCATAGTTCGAATGCATTTGGTCATCGTATCCAATTAAATTGAATTCCGGTAATTTATCGCCTATTTGAAGCATAGCGTTAATAATTTTATATTTTTGACCCACGCAAAATAAACAATTACCCCTTTATTTAAAATAAGTTTGCAGTAATTTAACACATGGAAATAGTAGAAGTAATCAGTGCCCAAAATCATAAAGCCTTTATTAAGTTTCCGCATCAGTTGTATAAAAATGATGCAGAGTGGGTTGCCCCGCTAAATCAAGATATTGAAGAGGTTTTTGATCCCAAGCAAAATCCGTTTTATAAAAATGGTGAAGTTTGTCGTTGGTTACTTTTTAGCAACGATGGGAAAATCATTGGACGTGTTGCTGCTTTCTACAACCAAAAGTACATCGAACAAAGTGGCAATAAAACGGGCGGCATGGGCTTTTTTGAGTGCATTAATGATAAAGAGGCTGCTTTTTTATTGTTTGATACCAGCAAAAATTGGCTAAAAAGTAAAGGATTGACCAGCATGGATGGCCCAATAAATTTTGGCGAAAAAGACCGTTTTTGGGGTTTGATGGTGAAAGGTTTTAAAAATCCATCTTATCTCGAAAACTACAACCCACCTTACTATCAAGAGTTTTTTGAATCGTATGGGTTTAATAAACTATACGAACAATCAACCAGTGAGGTTACTGAAGAGGGTTTTAACCGCGAACGTTTTGGGCGCATTGCAAGTAGGGTGTTAAACAACCCAGCCTATAAATTTGAGCATTACCGCGATGATGATATCAATAAATTTGCTGCCGATTTTGTAAGTATTTATAACCAAGGTTGGGCGCATCGACCGGATTTTACACCCATGACCATGGAGCGTGTGATGTTAACGTTAAAAGCACTAAGACCTATTTTACGCGAAGATTTAATTTGGTTTGCTTATCACGGTGATGAGCCAGCAGGATTTTATATTAATACCATTGATGTAAACCAAATTTTTAAGCACCTGCGAGGTAAAATGAATTTGTGGGCAAAGGTTAAGTTTTTATGGTACCGCAATTTTGGTCGTATTGATAGGGCACGTGGAATTGTGTTTGGTGTAATTCCTAAATACCAAAATTTAGGTTTAGAAACCGGCATGATTATGAAGTTTCATGAGGCTGTGCTTAAACATAAACATTTGCGTTCATCGGAGTTATCGTGGATTGGTGATTTTAATCCTAAAATGCATTCGTTGTTTGAGGCCTTGGGTGCTAAAACTACCAAAGTACACTTTACTTACAGCTACAAATTTTAAGTATGCAACAAACGTTTAGTGGTGTAGGTTTAAACGATTTGCCTGATGTAGCAAAAGCCATCATCAAGTTATCGGAAACGTTTAAATTAGTTGCGTTTTACGGTCAAATGGGCGCGGGTAAAACTACTTTAATTAAACAAATTTGTGCGCAGTTGGGTGTAATGCATGAAGTATCTAGCCCAACATTTGCTCTGGTAAACGAGTACGAAACAAACAACCATCAAATTGTTTATCATTTTGATTTTTATCGCATTAAAAACTTAGAAGAAGTATACGACATTGGCTACGAAGATTACTTTTACAGCAATAACCTCTGTTTAATGGAGTGGCCTGAAAATATTGCACCTTTGCTTGAAAATGAAGAGGTATTAAAAGTGTACATCAAACTTACTGATGTAATTAGCAGGGAAGTGTTGTTGGAATACTAAATGTTACTCTGAAACAAACTTTAACCCAACAATTGAGGCAATAAGTGTGAAGATAAAAAACACACGCCAAAATTCGGCCGGTTCGTTAAATACAAAAATGCCCATTAACACTGTTCCAATAGCACCAATTCCGGTCCATACGGCATAAGCAGTTCCCATGGGTAAAGTTTGTGTAGCGCGATAAAGTAGATACATACTTAACATTAGGCTCACAAAAAAACCAACAATCCACCACATGCTGGTGCTGCCATTTGTTTCTTTGGCTTTGCTTAAACACGAGGTAAAACCTACTTCAAACAAACCTGCAATAATTAATACAAACCAAGCCATTATTAAGGGTTAATTTGTGTTGATGGTTGAATACGTTTGTAAAATATAAATCCGCCTTTGCGACCAATTTCTTCGAAAGGGAATTGTTTACATTCTTCTTCGTGAATGCTTTTGGCCACAATGTAAACAGGCTTATCTACATCACCTTTAAACAACCATTCTTTATTGCCTGTGTTTGGGTTGGTGTGTTGCACTTGTTGCGGATAAAAGTATTGTGCGTAGCTTTTAAAACCAAAGGTTTCTACATAGCAATCTTGTCCTTGTAAGGTTTTGTAAAACTCAATGGCGGGTCCTTGACTGTACTGCTCTATTTTAGGGGCAACCTGCCAAATGTAAGTAGGTAATAAAATACTAAACGCAATTAGTAAACTGTACAATGCGGCAATGGTGTTTTTACGTTGTTGTTGAATAAAAAAGATAAGTACCATGATGCCAAACAATGCGCCAATGGTCGATTCAAAACCATTCCAGCCTCCGGTTACATGTAAACTAGCTACTGCAAAGTCGTCTTTTATGTAAGGTATGATGTGTTGTTTAATGCCATCAATTAAAGGCAATACCACAAACGCAACAGAAATAATTAAACCTATAATCAATACCAAAATACTTTTAAATCTTGATATACTTACACCACGTGTTAACACATCGTCAGCATAATAAGCCGCAAGGAAAGTAAGCGGTATGTAACACAAGCTCGAGTAGTGAACAATTTTGGTGGTAACCATCGAAAACAAAATCAATACCACCCAAAACATAATATTCATCATCAACTTAAATTGTAGTTGCTGGGTTGAATCATTTTCACGCTTCAACATAAAAGCTTTTAATGCAAAAATAGATGCCGGAAAACAACCAAAGAAAATAACCACTGGATGATAGAACCAAGGCTGCCCATGACCTGCCACCGGGTTTAAAAACAAATCAATTTGATAGGCAATAAAATCGGTTAACACTTTTGGTCCGTTTTTTAGCAACTCGGCCATAAACCAAATAGAAGTAATGCCGGCAATTATTAATACCGCAATAACCAATTGTTTAATATTAAAGTAAGGTTTGAATTTTTGAAAAGCCCACAATACAAATCCGCACAAACCCAATACCAACAGTGCTACCGGACCTTTGGTTAAAATGGCCAATCCATTAAAAATGCCCATCAATACAAAATGTGTATTGCGTTTTTGTGGGTTGATAAAAGCCAAATAAAGTTGGTAAATGGAAAGGAAAATAAAGTAGTTAAACCATGGGTCGATGATTCCACTTTTATAATACAAATGTGGAGTTAAAGATGCGGTGGTAAACAACACCCAAAG
>JBFYQC010000113.1:0-11882 GCA_041302975.1 Bacteroidota bacterium | reverse complement strand
TTCTTTTTGCGAGTATGGTTTGTGGTTTTCAATGTCAATTCTAGTATTGTTTCTATCACCAGACTCATGGCGGTATACAAACGAAAGTGTAGTATCTTCCTTACTTTCCAGGTTAAGTTGAATAGGCTTTAGCGTTTTATTTACACCCAAACTATCAACCACAGTTGAAAACAAACTAAGGTTGTTTAATGTCATGGTGATACGTTGCTTTTCGGCACCCGTATTTAGTACGTTTACATCAAACTTAACGTTGTTCTCGCCATTTTTAAAATATATCTTATTTCCATCAAGGCTATTTATAACCCAACTGGTTTTTTTCTGCGTAAAGGCCCAAAAGGTTGCCTCGCCCAAGTACTTGTCATCAACACCAGTAACATTAGCATTTATCATAAACCTATTGTTACCACCAATCGTTTGAGATGGTATAAGCCTTACCGGTACAAAAACAGAATCGCCCGGAGCAATATTATAAATTTGCAGCTGGTTGCCAATCTGTTTCCATTCGGCCGGATAATCAATACTAAGTTTTATTTCTTTGGTGGAGGTTCCTGTATTAGCAATTTTAACTACATTGGTTACTAATTCGCCTTGCACAATAGCAATTTCAACCTTATTAAAAGTAACAACAAGTTGCTGTGCTTTTGCTGCAATCGCAAAGCACATTATCAGCCATAAAGTAATATGTTTTTTATATTTGCTCAATGAGTTTGTTTTTGTTAAAGAATTTCGGTTAGCAAGTATTTAACTTTAAGTTGATAAACACCGCTACGCACACCATTAGTTGGTACAATGCGATAATCGATATCAAAAGAATATTCGTTGTAATTGGTAACTGTATTACCAGGACCGTTAACATTAGTTGTACAAGAACCAGCAGGTGTTGTAACCCCATTATTAGATATCACTATTATTGGTGTACCTGTTGTTGTGGGCACATTAAAAAATTGATTTCCGGTTAATGAAGTGTTGCAATTATTTCTGATACGCAATTGCAACATATCTATTTGTGGAGCAGTTCCACTAGTTGAGTTACTTTGCAGTTGCTCCCACTCAGTAGGTGCTGTAGTTGATGATGCGTTCTCAACCAAAATTACTAGATTCCATCGGCAGGAAGGGTTGTTATTTATACTGTTACTAACAGCAACTTTTAGTTTGGTTGACCCATTTTGGGTAATGCCAGCCATGTATTCGCCAAAGGAGTCAAAGCTAAAATCTACATTAGCATTTGATGTAACAGATAAACGCACTTCATCGCAAAATTGTGCTTGCAGTGGGTTTAGGCAAAAAAGCAATGCTAAAACTAGTATTACCTGTTTCACTTTGGATTTGTTAGGGGTTGGGGTAATAAGGGGAAAAAATAGTGGGGAAAACAAGGGAGCTGTTTTCCCCACTAAAACAAAGGGTTATTTTTTTTTATTGATCTTCTAATAAAATGTATTGAACATACATGGTATAAACACCAGGCTGAGCGTATGATCCAGCACCGTTAGCGGTTACTAAATCTTGAGCAGTTGTTCCATCAGGGCTAAATGCCATCGGGAAAACAGCAGGTAAACCCGGTACAATACGATAGTCGATACTGTAGTAGTAATCGCTAGTTAAAGCACCTGCAGCTGCAGTTAAGTAACTACCACCAGCAACGGCATCATCACCAACACCAGTTGTACCTTTATGTCCAGCAATGTATTTATTGTTTGCGTTTGGAGGTGTTCCGGCATTAGCTGGATCCACATAAATACTATTTGAACCTGATGGGCTGGCAATTGGTGGAAAGAAAGCACTGTAGTCGGCATAAGTACCGGTTGCAGCGGCTGAATTACCATTTGCTGTACTTTGATGTAATTCTAACAAACTTAATGGTAAACGGTTGGTTGCACCTGTTCCACCTGTTCCGTATTTAATTTGTTGATCCCAAAAACCTGCTGCTACGTTACCGTTTGAACGACCGATAGCATACAAATCCCAATTAACAGTAGAACTTACTTTTAAAATAGTGGCTCCGTATTTGGTTATACCACCGTAGTACTCATTAATGTTGTCGAACGTAAAATCTACTTGATTTGGAGTTGACATGTTTAATTGTAGAATAGGTTGTAAATCCATAGTAATAGTTACATCCTTTTCATCTTGCAACTGAGCAAAAGCTCCTGTTGATGTTAACAATGCTGCTGCAGCAAATGCTAATACTTTAATTTTTTTCATACAGAATAGTTTTTAGTTAAAAGTGTAGAGCAAAGTATCAGCATTTATTTTACATTTAAAAGAAATAAATGGCTGTTTTAAAGTATAAAATGTAATTTACTGGTTTTCAGGGCTATTTTTTCCACATTAAATCAACATATTTATTTAAACAGCAGTTTATATCTTTTAACAGCAGCTTGTTTTACTTAACTTCAAAGTTAATTTCAGCTGCTTCTACATCTTCTTTACTACCATAATCTAGAACTCCAACAGCCGAATATGGTCCTTTCTCTAGCTTTTCAGGTAAAGTAAACATGTAATTACGTGTGTAACCAGGTAAAATCACAAATCGTTTAACCAACAACCGTTGTTGTTTACCTGTTTTGGTATTTGTTAATTCAACATAAGCCAGACAAGAGGCAATACCATCGCCTACATTTTTCAGAGTCATGTCTATCTTGGGTTGTGCACCATTTAGCCCTTGATAAACAAAATTATCAATCGAAACTTTATTATTTGCCACTGTTGGCGGGTTCTGGTAAAGGTATACGCCAAAAGCAAATGTTGGAATAACACCTAATGAAATGGCTTTATCATTACCATTATTATCTAACGATTGACGTTCCTTTTGTTCTTCAATCCATAGTAAACCCCAAGCTGCGCGGGCAGCCATAATAGAGTCTGGAATATTTAATGTAACTGTAACTTTTTGTACTCCACCTGGTTTTAACTCGAAAAAAGTAGGCGAAACACTTAACCACTGAGACATCCCATAAATAGATGTTCCTGGTTTCATAAATATAGTTTTGCCAGCTTTATCAGCATCGTAGTCGCTTAACGATACATTAAACGAGCGGTTTACCAACGTTTCGTTAGTAACCTTTACTTCATAGGTTTTTGCTTCTCCGGGTTTCAAATTAAAATTTAAATGAGATGGCGTAACTGCCACGCCTATGTCTTTAAGGGTCGAATCGGCAGGAGCTTGTGCCAAAGCGAAAAAGCCCATTAGCAAAAAAAGAAATGTAACTGTGTGTTTTTTCATATGATTAGCGTTTTGTTAATTTATTTTCAAATAAAGCCACTTAAATTATATAATCGCTACATAGGTGTAGATTTAACACACAATTTTTTGTGCATAATCTTCATACTTTTTTAAAATATCACCTCGTTTTGGTGTTATATTTGTTAAGCTAAGCTTTAGAACTATGGATGCTGACGATTTTTTAGACGAAGAAGTACAATCTAACGTACAGCGATACGAAAAGATGTTGAGGAATAAAACACGCGAGTTTTTTGAAGCAGAAGAGTTAGAAGATATTTGCGATTATTATATCCAAAAAGAAAAACTTAAAAAGGCGCTAGAGGTGCTTTATTTTGGCGAGGAGTTATTTCCAAACCACATTGGCTTTATGGTACAAAAGTCAAGTGTGTTTTTAGCAATGGGAAAATTAGATGAATCGCTTACAATTGCCGAAAACGCTGAATTATACGAACCTTTTAATGCTGATATCGCTTTAATTAAAGGTGAGATATTTTTAAATATGAATGAAGATGAAAGGGCTGAGGATTGTTTTAACAAGGCTTTGTTACACACCGATAACCGCTCTGATGCTTTATTTGAAATTGCATATGCATATGAAGAAACTAACAGATTAAACAAATCAGCCGAATATTTTGAATTGATAGTTTCAGAAAACCCAGACTTAGAACAGGCTTACCATGAAACTGCAAACGCCTATGATTTATTAGGTAGGCATGACAAAAGCATTGAATACATTAATAAACTAATTGACATAGATCCATACAACACCTCGGCATGGTATGCACTTGGTGTAGTTTATACCAAAATAGGTGATTTTGAAAAATCAATTGATGCTTTTGAATATTGTTTGGCTATTGACGAAGATTTTACAGCAGCAAGGTTTAATAAAGCAAACGCATTGGTTGAGTTAGACAAATACCAAGAAGCAATTGCCGAATACAAAACCACTATAAAGCATGACGGACCTGATGCTGTTACTTTTTGCAATTTAGCAGGATGCCTTGAACGATTAGATAGAAATATAGAGGCCAGAGAGTTTTATAAAAAAGCAACTAAACTTAATCCTAACATTGCCGAAGCATGGTTTGGTATAGGCTTAACTTATGACAAAGAAGACCAACTAAAAGAAGCACTACAATTTATTAAGCGAGCCGTAGTTTTAGAACCAGACAATACCGAATACTTATTGGTACTGGCTGAAACTTCTTATAAAATGAATAATATTGAAGAAGCTATTGAATGCTATCAAGACATTATTTTACTCGACCCAATGATGATGGAGGCTTGGTTAGACTGGTCGTATGTGCTTTTTGTTGAAAATAAACACGAAGAAGCCATAGATATTATAGATAAAGCTTTGAAGTTAAGTCCTGATAATCACCAATTACATTACAGAATGACCAATTACTTATATGCTATGAGTAAAATCAGGCAAGCAATAGTACACCTAGAAACAGCATTAAGTATTAATTTTGACGACCACTTTTTAATTTTTGAGATTATGCCTCAATTACACAACGTGGGCGACATCTTATCACTGATTGCATTGTACAAAGAAAAAAATGAGAAATTTTAAACTGAAGCAGTTACCCGATAGAACTGCAAAACCTCGCAATAATGGCTTAACAATGGTTATGGATAAAGGCCTTAGTCTTACCGAAGCAGCCAATTTTATTGAAGCAAACAGCGAGTATGTTGACTTAGTTAAACTTGGTTTTGGAACCAGCATGGTGTCTCCAAATCTGGCCGAAAAAATTAAGTTGTACAAAGATGCCGGTATGCGTGTTTATTTTGGTGGTACTTTGTTTGAAGCCTTTATTGTGCGCAATCAATACGATGACTTTTTAAAAGTTATTGATAAATATAAACTTGAGCATGTGGAAGTATCTGATGGCAGCATTGAAATGCCACATGAAGTTAAATTAGAATTTATTAACAAGCTTAGCAAACATGCCACTGTTTTAAGTGAGGTAGGAAGTAAGGATGTAGAAAAAATTATTCCTCCATACCAGTGGATCGAGTTGATGAAAGCGGAGCTAAAAGCCGGTGCTTGGAAAGTTATAGCTGAGGCGCGTGAAGCAGGAAACGTTGGCGTTTACCGCAGTAGTGGCGAAGTTCGTGAAGGCTTGGTTCAGGAAATTTTAACTAAAATAGATGGTGAAAAAATAATTTGGGAAGCGCCACAAAAGGCACAACAAACCTATTTTATTAAATTAGTTGATGCCAATGTAAACTTGGGTAATATTGCACCAAACGATGTTATCCCATTGGAAACATTGCGTATTGGCTTACGCAGCGATACATTTACTTTCTTTCTAAACAAAACAGCAAAGTACATTCCTAAAAAGAAATAATTACTACTTTAATTATGAGTTTACAACAACAAATAAATACCGATATTATTATTGCAATGAAGGCTAAAGACGAAGTTTCGTTACGTGCTTTACGTGCTTTAAAATCGGCATTAATGCTTGCTGCCACAGCCGAGGGCGCAAAAGATAGTGTGGATGATGAAACTGCTATTAAAATTTTTCAGAAACTGGCTAAACAACGTAAAGAAAGTATAGACATTTTTGTAAGCAACGGACGCGAAGAACTTGCCATTACAGAACGTGAAGAACTTACTGTTATTGAGCGTTATTTGCCAAAACAAATGAGTGAAAGTGAAATTAAAACCGCTTTACAAGTAGTGCTTACTGAAGTTGGTGCAACAAATGCAGCAGATTTTGGTAAAGCAATGCCTGCCGCAATGAAAGCACTCGCTGGTAAAGCCGATGGCAAAATTATTTCATCATTGTTAAAACAACTTTTAGGATAATAATATTTCTTGTATAATTGTACAAAGAGGGCGCACTTGTGCGCCCTTGTTCGTGTAATAATAAGCGTAGATCTATGACAAACGAAGAGAGAATTAAAAAAGCATTTGAGAAAAAAAATTGGCCCGAGATAAAAGTTACTGATAGCTGGGCAACCTTTAAAATTATGGCCGAATTTGTTGAAGGATTCGAAAAAATGAGCCGTATTGGTCCTTGCGTTTCCATATTTGGTTCGGCCAGAACAAAACCCGATAACCCTTACTTTATATTGGCAGAGGAGGTTGCTCTAAAACTGGTAAATGCCGGATTTGGTGTAATTACTGGAGGCGGACCAGGCATTATGGAAGCTGGTAATAAAGGTGCCTACGAAAACGGAGGTAAATCTGTTGGCTTAGGAATTGAATTGCCTTTTGAGCAGTTTGTAAACAAATACGTTGACCGCGATAAGATGATTAACTTCGATTATTTCTTTGTGCGAAAGGTAATGTTTATGAAATATGCCCAAGGATTTGTAGCCATGCCAGGTGGGTTTGGTACTTTAGATGAATTGTTTGAAGCACTTACTTTAATTCAAACCCACAAAGTAGCGCGCTTTCCAGTGGTATTAGTTGGCACAGACTATTGGAGTGGATTAATTGACTGGATTAAAAAAGTAATGTTAGAAAAAGAACACAACATTAATCCAGATGATTTGTTCTTGTTTAAACTGGTTGATACTGCTGATGATGCCGTAAACTATATTTTAGATTACTACGCAGACATGTCCATCAGCCCGAATTTTTAATTAGATTTTTTGTACAGATATAAGAGAGCATGAGCACATTAAAAGAAGACGCATTAAAGTACCACAGCAAGGGCCGTCCAGGCAAAATAGAAGTGGTACCAACTAAACCAACTAACACCAAACGCGATTTAAGCTTAGCTTACTCGCCAGGTGTGGCAGAGCCTTGTTTGGCCATTGCCGAAAATGTTGATGATGTATACAAATACACAGCAAAAGGTAACTTAGTAGCTGTAATAAGTAACGGAACAGCAGTATTGGGCTTAGGTGATATAGGCCCTGAGGCATCAAAACCGGTTATGGAAGGTAAGGGCGTATTGTTTAAAATATTTGCCGATATTGATGTGTTTGATATTGAGGTAAACACCAAAGATACCGAAGAATTTATTCGTACCGTTAAAGCAATTAGCCCAACATTCGGGGGTATTAACCTTGAAGATATCAAAGCACCCGAGTGTTTTGAAATTGAACAACGCTTAAAAGAGGAATTAGATATTCCAATTATGCACGATGACCAACATGGTACAGCAATTATTACTGGTGCTGGTTTAATTAATGCATTAGAACTTGCCAATAAAAAAATTAGCGAAGTTCGAGTGGTGTTTAATGGTGCAGGTGCCTCGGCAATGAGTTGTGCAAAAATCTTTTTAAGCTTAGGTGTAAAAAAAGATAACTTGATTATGTGCGATAGCAAGGGCGTTATACGCACAGATAGTCCTAATCTGGATTCAACAAAACAGTTTTTTGCTACCACCCAAAACTTTAACACATTAACTGAGGCCATGAATGGTGCAGATGTTTTTGTTGGTTTAAGCAAGGGTAATGTAGTAAGCCAAGATATGGTGCGCAGCATGGCTGAAAACCCCGTGGTGTTTGCATTGGCCAACCCCGACCCTGAAATACCTTATGAAGAAGCCATAGCATCCCGTCCTGATATTATTATGGCTACGGGCCGCAGCGATCATCCTAACCAAGTAAATAACGTACTAGGTTTCCCGTATATTTTTCGTGGTGCATTAGATGTACGTGCCAGTAAAATTAATGAAGAAATGAAACTGGCTGCTGTATACGCATTAGCTAATTTAACTAAAGAGCCTGTACCCGAAATTGTAAACTTGGCCTACAACGAAAAACACATTTCGTTTAGCCGCACTTATATTATCCCAAAACCATTAGATCCTCGTTTAATTACAACCGTATCTCCGGCTGTTGCTAAAGCAGCTATAGATAGTGGAGTAGCCAAACGCCACATTACTGATTGGGATGCATACAACAACGAATTGTTAGAACGTTTGGGTAAAGAGAGCAACTTTATACGTGTTATTGGAAGTAAGGCACGCAAAAACCCTAAACGCGTGGTATTTGCCGAAGCCGATAACTACAAGATTTTACGTGCCGCACAAATTGTAAAAGACGAAGGCATTGCAATTCCTATTTTGTTGGGCGATAAAGAAAAAATTAATACCATAATTGCTGAAAACAAAATTGATTTAGGAGATGTAACAATCATCAACCCAATAGAAGAAACCGAAACACGTGCACGTTATGGCGAAGTATTTTACCAAAAACGCAAACGTAAAGGTGTTACTTTATACGAATCAACAAAGCTTATGCGCGACCGCAACCACTTTGCGCCAATGATGGTTGAGTTGGGCGAGGCCGATGCCATGATTTCGGGGTTAACCAGAAACTACCCAAGCACCATACGCCCTGCATTACAAATTTTAGGTAAAGAAGAGGGTATTAGTAAAGTAGCTGGTATGTATGTAATGTTAAGCAGCAAAGGCACTTTGTTTTTCTCAGACACAACTGTAAATCAAAAACCGGATGTAAATGATATTGTTGACATTACTAAGTTAACTTACGATGCGGTAAAGAAATTTAACATTACACCAAGCATTGCATTGTTATCGTACAGTAATTTTGGGAGTGCCGAAGGCGATACACCAACCAAAATGCAACACGCCCGCAAGATTTTAAAAGAGAAATATCCAGATATGATTGTGGATGGCGATATCCAATCAAACATGGCGCTTAACCAAAAAATGTTAAAGGAGAATTTTCCATTTAGCGAGTTGTGCCACCACCCAGTAAACACGTTGATATTCCCTAACCTTTCGGCTGGTAACATTACTTACAAATTGTTGCAAGAAACCGGAGGAGCAGAAGCAATAGGACCCGTATTATTGGGTTTAAAAAAATCGGCACATATTTTACAATTAGGCAGCAGCGTGCGCGAAATTGTTAACATGGTAATTATTGCCGTGGTTGATGCGCAAAGCAAAGAAAATAACTAAGCACACCTTACTTATTTTATGTTATAAAATCCCGACTTGTTCGGGATTTTTTATGCTTTTAAGTCTCGTCTTAAATTTAAAACAATAAAATTTTGGGGCTTTCCCCGAGGTTACGCTGCGCTTCACTCGGGGTCGGGCTGTGCGCGTTACATGCTTGCCCCGAAGGCTTGCCCTCGGGGGTAACTGCTTCCATCCCTAAGCCGGGTTTAACTTTCAAAAAATAATTTATGCCAAATAGTAAAATCATTATGTAAAAAAGACTACTTGGGGTTGCCACCCCAAACCCGCGATACTTTTTGTCTTGACACAAAAAGTATCCAAAAAAGTCAAGGCTTATGATACTTTTACTACAATCTACAGCGCCTGTTTTAGCCACGCAATCCTAGCCGCTGCGCTTCGGGTTGTAAATCCCGAACGCAGCTTCGGGGATTGCTTAACAAACCCAACCCACAAACAGTCGCCTTGATTGTTACGTAAAACCATCATAGGCCGTATAGAGTCCTTCGAGCACTATTCAACAATCAAGCATCAGTCTCTTTAAATGTTAATTCAATAACTTTTGCTTGAATGACTCAAGTGCGGTGGGCGTCCACGAATGGTGTGAAATCCGACTGATTCGGGTCAAGGGGCAGTTGGACTTGTGCGAGGAATCAGGTCGGATTTGGCATTCGTGGTGGGCTTTTTGGTTACTTTTTAACTCGTTGATGTTAGTTGTTTTAGCCTCGTTGAATTAACATTTACCCAAATAAAAAGTGACAAAAAATAATAATTACTCGGGAGCAACAATTCCTTCCGAAACTTCCGAAAGCTAAACCGGGTTTAACTTCTGTACAATAATTTACGGCTGTTTATAGCATGGCTTGCAAATACGTGACCTATTGGTTTAATTAGTGTTTGTATATAACCATAATTAGCCCCATTATGAGCAACACCGTTACCCAACTTGCACAACTTATTGCCAATAAAACCATAACGGTAAAATTGGTAACACACGATAACCAACAGCGCATTGCCCTGTATTTTGAAAATACGGCCACACTAAATCAGCTTGTGCGCACCATACCCGGAGCACGATGGAGTAGAACATTAAAAGCATGGCATATAACCGATAATGAAACCCACCGAAATGCATGTAATTTAAAACCGGTTAACGCCCATACTAACGCCATAAAAAACAACCCCAAAATTAGTACACAAACACAAGAGCTGCTAAACAAATACACCAATTGGATGGAGGTAAAACGTTATAGTAAAAGCACCATAGAAAGTTACACCAATGCTTTGTTGGTATTTTTCAGTTATCATCATCTAAAAAATGTTGACCAAATAACTAACCAAGACGTAATGGATTTTAACACCCAATACATACTAAAGAAAAACCTGAGTGCAACTTATCAATCGCAATTTATCAATGCCCTTAAACTTTTTTACCAAACCGTAAAAAACCACAAGCTAGCTATTGATCAATTAATACGACCACAGCAAAGCCATAAATTACCAAAAGTAATAAGCGAAGAAGAAGTGGCGGCAATTATAAACGCTTGCCAAAATTTAAAACATAAAACTATGCTTAGCTTAATTTACAGTGCGGGATTAAGGCGAGGCGAATTGTTGAACTTATTAAAAACAGACATTGACAGCAAACGCATGATGATAACCATACGCAATGCCAAAGGAATGAAAGATAGAAACGTACCGCTTTCGCCTGTTGTATTAAACATGCTAAGAAATTACTACATAGAATTTAAGCCCGAGAAATACTTGTTTGAGGGACAATATGGAGGACAATACAGTGCCCGTAGCTTAGATAGTGTTTTAAAAACGGCAACAAAAGTTGCAGGAATTAAAAAGAATATTAATTTGCATATGTTAAGGCACAGTTATGCCACCCACTTGTTGGAAGCCGGAACAAATTTGCGTCATATCCAGGAATTGCTTGGTCATAAAAGCCCTAAAACAACCCAAATATACACGCACGTTAGTATCGAGCAATTGGGTAAAATAATCAGCCCGTTAGACAAATTAAAATTAAATGAATAAAATATTGTGCAACTACCTCAAGTCGATTTATCGCACATAATATTCCCCGAAAGGAAATATTGTGCAATAAACGTGAGAATCAGTTGCACAGATAAGTAAGTTACCAGTAATGCTATGACAAACCACAAAGAACCTTTGAATCCCAAATCTAAGCGTTGGACTATTGCATCCCTAAATCTTTTAGGAGCGTTAATTCTCTTGCCTATTTTGGGAGGACTATTTCCATACACTGGACTTAAGGCAATTATTGTAATTCCTTTTATTCTTATTGTGATATCAATTTTCAACTTTGTATTTATTATACTGACTAAGAATTTCCAAAAAATGAAATTTTGGCTTGCTTGGACATTTTGCATCATAGCAACTCAATATTTTACAGTCAGAAACTATCCACAAGAATTCCGGCCTAATCCAATCAGACAACTTATTAATATTAAAACGGCTATTGACTCTTATGACGAATTAACATTATCAGACCTTGATTTACCTTTTCAATTGGAAGACTTCGGCCGAGAAAACTGCGAAACAATAGACTCTCAAGAAAAATATGTTGTCGCACTTTACAAATTCAGAAGCCAAATTCCACTTGATGGGTCATTTAATATTTATAGGGAAGAAAAGGCAAATGGAGTAGTCAATAGGTTTACTCAAGTTAAGAGAATAGACTCCATACCATTAATGCTTGAAACAGGACAGGAAAGACTTATATGGAAACTGCTAGACAG
>JBFYQC010000112.1:0-4865 GCA_041302975.1 Bacteroidota bacterium | reverse complement strand
GATAGGTATGCTGATAAAACAGGATATACTTACCAAACTTTAGATATTACCAATGAAACGGAAGTAAATACGGTTTTAGCGAAATACAAACCAGATGTAGTAATTAATACTGCAGCAATGACCAATGTAGATGCTTGCGAAAGCGACCACGATGGATGTGATGCCTTAAATGTACATGCGGTAAAGTATTTGGTTGATGCTTGTAACTTAAATCAAGTGCACTTAGTTCACTTGTCAACCGATTTTATTTTTGATGGAACACATGGTCCTGTATTAGAAACAGAGGAACCTAAACCATTAAGTTATTATGGTAACAGCAAACTTAAAGCCGAACAAATTATACAAGCCAATAGTAAAAGTTGGGCTATACTACGCACAGTATTGGTTTATGGTGTAGTAAATGATATGAGCAGAAGTAACATTGTACTATGGGCAAAAAATAACTTAGAACAAGGTAAAACCTTAAATGTTGTAGGCGATCAGTTCCGAACCCCAACACTTGCCGAAGATTTGGCGCAAGGTTGCGTATTGGCTGCCGATAAAAAAGCACAAGGTATTTACAACATAAGTGGTAGCGATTTTATGAGCGTGTTTGATTTGGTGTACCGTGTTGCTGCATTCTTTAACTTAGATAAAAGTTTGTTAAACCTAAGCACCAGCGAAGGCATTAAACAACCGGCTAAACGTCCGCCAATTACCGGATTTATTATTGATAAAGCCAAAACCGAGTTGGGTTACCAACCACACACATTTGAGCAAGGTTTGGCTATTGTTGCCCAACAATTATCAGCAACTTCATCTAAGTAATTCGCTTTAGCAACAAGTAATTTAACGTTGAACAACGGTATATTTCTGAAAGGACTGAAGCTAGGTCATAACATGAAATTGAGGATCATAATACAACCAATAGTTAAGATGACTAAATTAAAAAAAACAGTTCTGACAATTTACGTTGTATTTAATAGTTTATTTTCTTTTTCTCAGACATTGTCAAATGAGAAAGAAATAAACTTGAACTCATACTTTTCAGATGAAAAATCACTTTTAGGAATAAATTACATTTTAGATAGTAGTGCAACTCGTTTGTCGATTATCCTATCAGATACGATTTATCGCATTGATATTAGCAATAACAATATCATAAAAAAGAGAGCTCTTTTTGAAGTTGTAAATAGGTACATACCCAGAATAACATATTCGAAGTTTATTGTATACAATAACAAAGAAGTTCTGATGATTTATGATCAACGTGTAGGGTCAAAACTGGACTTGTTCATTTTGAACGATTCTATTCAAGAAATGAATAGAGTTATTGTTGATATTAAGAATCCTGAAACGTTAAAGGATTTGTACACTTTATCCTCAACTCAATCTATTATTTCTCCTGCAAAAGGAGTCTTTATTTTTAATAACCAGAAGAGCATATATAGTCGGGTTGAAAATGGATTTGTTGAGCATACCAAACAATCACCCAAATGTATTTATGATTGTTATACATTAAAGAAACTCTGTAAAGAAATGAAAAATGAAGGTGTGATAGCTTATGATTTTGTATTAGATGGCAATAAACGATTAAGTTCAAATGATTCTTTATTTGTAGCACTAAAAGCTGGTGAGAATCCGATTTTGATTAATGGGCGGCTCTTTCTTGGTTCATACACGTATTATGATTTTAATACAACTTCATGGAAAAAAATGCCTATGAGTGCTATTGGCTCTATTATAAAGTTTACTAGCAATGCTAATTTTATTTATTGGAAGCAAGGGAGTAATATTATCTACTCAGATATTCGGTAATTTATCATTACTGATATTCGAATACCTATGAT
The DNA here is from genome assembly GCA_041302975.1 of Bacteroidota bacterium. Lineage (GTDB taxonomy): Bacteria > Bacteroidota > Bacteroidia > UKL13-3 > UKL13-3 > UBA6183. The sequence goes on along the minus strand of JBFYQC010000112.1, from coordinate 3,036 downwards.
TGTTGTGAAGTAACAAGACAACCACCCCAACAAAGTAAAGCTGTATGGACTTTTGTTAAGTTTCCCGTAATGCTAAATTAATAATTTCTGATTGAATGACTATGGTGCGGTGGGTTTTAAACGATTTGGCGGGGCAGCCTTCTGCGGGTGGAATCACCAAGGGTCAAGGGGCGGTTGGCCTTGCGCGTGTTGGTGATGAAGCGCCATTAAATCGTTTGATTTTTTGCAGTACTTTTTTCTAAAAAAAGTGCGAAAAGAAATTTATTTTTTATCTCTTGGGGTTGCACCCCAAACCGCCTAACTTTTTGTCTTGAAACAAAAAGTTAGCAAAAAATTCAAGGCTTATGAGATTTTCGCTACAAGTTACGTTTGTTGTATACCGCGCAATCCAAGCCATTTCGCTACGCTTCATTTCCGGATTGCTTGCCAAGCCCAACGCAAATACAACTGCACTTACTTGTTACGCAAAAATCTCATGTGCCGTAACGAATCCTTCAAACACCACTCAACAATCAAGCATGATATTAAACTTGAATTGTACTTGTGTGGTAGTGCAGAGCTTGGTCACCTGAATATTTTTAATCTAAGTCAAAAGTGTCTATTTTTAGAGGAAATAAAGATTGTAGCTTCAAACGGTCTTTCCTAAACATTCCACCCAACTTTACTTAAATAATTACCTATAAAACACGCATCTTTGCAGCATGATTTTACAAGCAACCAATTGGGGCGATAATTTTTGGATTTGGATGGCCACCGAAACTTTTTTTGGAATTTTTGTAGCAGTATTGCTATATTACTTCTTTATTAGAAGATTCCAAAAAGAACGCGATGAAAGGGATAAAAAGAACTAGCCACTTTTTAAAACAGTACTCCGTATTTAGTAAAAGTGAACGTAAGGGCATTTATGTCTTATTATTATTAATTGCCATTGCATTATTTGCACCCATTTTGTACAAGTGGGTGTTTCCTCCTCAACCTATAAATTTTTCTATCACTACGCTTTCCGCAGAAGAAAAGCAAGATTCCAACTTGACTGATTCATTGCCTCAAACTATTGAAGGTTCAAGTAACTCTTTGTTTTATTTTAACCCTAATACTGCCGACTCGGCCACCTTGATTAGTTTGGGCTTTGCCGCTAAAACAGCACGCAACATTATTAATTACCGTAACAAAGGTGGTAAGTTTAAAAAGCCCGAAGATTTATACCGCATATTTAATGTAGACAGTAATTTTATTTCAACCCTGTTGCCTTATGTGCAATTGGATACGGAAGAGGAGTATCAATCCCAATTCAAACCAAACCAATATGCCACCAAAGAGAAAAAAGCTTTTGTGCCGGTTGAGTTAAATACAGCCGACTCTACACAATTGGTAAATTTATATGGAATAGGTCCAAAAATGGCTTCAAAAATTATTGATTACCGCAACCGCTTGGGTGGTTTTTTTAGGGTTGAACAATTGACAGAAATTTGGGGTATCGATGAGTTTTTATTGGAAGAACTAAACGGGAAGATTTATGTTGATGTAAGTAAAGTTAAATATTTACCCATTAACAGCATTACCTACGATGAGTTAAAGTTAAATCCTTATTTACGTTTTAAAACGGCATCGGCAATCATTAATTACCGCAAACACCATGGTGTTTTTAAACGGGTTGAAGATTTAAAACAAGTAATACTTTTACCCGATAGCACTTACCAAAAACTATTGCCATATTTAAAACTCGATTAAAGATTTTTTGAAAATAAAACGCACTTCGCAGATAGGTTGCGAAGTGGTATGCGTTACTTTGTAGCATCAAATCGAAAATAGTTGCTAAAAAATTTAGCAAAAAATGGTTTTTAGGTTTGATTGATTGAAATTCGAAAAATGATTTACAGAAACAACTAATAAAAAACACATATGAGCGCAGACAACAAAGAAAAATTAAAAGCCCTTCAATTAACCATTGATAAGTTAGAAAAAACTTACGGTAAAGGTACCATCATGAAATTGGATGGTGGCACTGTTGAAGGAGTAGAAGCCATATCAACAGGTTCGTTAGGCCTTGATATTGCTTTAGGCATTGGTGGTTTTCCAACAGGTCGTATTATAGAAATTTATGGTCCTGAATCATCGGGTAAAACTACATTGGCACAACATGCCATTGCACAAGTGCAGAAAAAAGGTGGTATGGCCGCTTTTATTGATGCAGAGCATGCTTTTGACAAAGGATATGCCCAAAAGTTGGGTATTGATGTAGATAATTTATTGATCTCTCAGCCTGATGATGGAGAACAAGCATTAGAGATTGCGGATGCATTGATTCGTTCTGGTGCGATTGATATTATTGTAATCGACTCGGTAGCTGCATTGGTTCCCAAAGCCGAAATTGAAGGTGATATGGGCGACAGCAAAATGGGTTTACAAGCCCGTTTAATGAGCCAGGCATTACGTAAATTAACCGGTACCATTAATAAAACAGGTTGTATTTGTATTTTTATTAACCAGTTGCGCGAAAAAATTGGTGTGATGTTTGGTAACCCAGAGACAACAACTGGTGGTAATGCATTGAAGTTTTATGCTTCTGTACGTTTAGATATCCGCAGAATTGGTCAGATTAAAGAAGGTAACGACATTGTAGGTAACCGTACCAAAGTTAAAGTGGTTAAAAATAAAGTTGCACCACCTTTCCGTACAGTAGAGTTTGATATTATTTATGGTGAAGGAATTTCTAAAGTAGGAGAGATTGTGGATTTAGGCAGCGAGATGGAGATTGTTAAAAAGAGTGGATCGTGGTTTAGTTATGGTGATACCAAATTAGGACAAGGACGTGAAGCGGTAAAACAACTGTTTTTAGACAACCCTGAGTTAGCGGATGAAATTGAAGCTAAAGTAAAAGAAAAAGCCTTTGCAGGTGCATTTACCGGCAAAGTTGAAATAGGAGAATAACTCGCGCTCAATGTAGTTATACAAAAAGGTTTTAAGCAATTGAAACCAACAAAATGCCTCAACGAAAGTTGGGGCATTTTTGTTGGATAGGTTATAAAGCAAGAA
>JBFYQC010000111.1:0-2912 GCA_041302975.1 Bacteroidota bacterium | reverse complement strand
AATTCCAACACACGGTTTATGGCACCATCAAGCACCACCACAAACGGACTCCATTCCAATAACTGTCCAAGTAACTCGTTTGAGCAACTTTCGCCATTGGCTATAATTAATGCAGGCTCCTGCCCTTCTCTGATAATATGGTGTGACGACATGGATAATGAAACTTATCTTACAACAACATCCGTTATTAACTGCATTCCGGCTTCTTTGTTTACTAGCTCTACAATTTTAAAACGTTGGTAGTTTAACTCTTGGCGTAAAGCAGCCGATTCTATTTGAATGTTAAGTTTACCATCAAAAAAATAAATCTTTTTGGTTTGTCCGGCTATCAGTTTTCCTACAATATTTTCCCATTTATTCATGATGTTTACTTCGGCCAGCTTTCCATCCATGTTTTCACTCTTCAAAAAATCCCCAATGGCTTCTTTCAAGGTTTGATCATTGTCTTTTTTCTTCATCATAACAGTACAAAATTAACCATCCTGCTCACTAATATTAAATTATTTACTGCAAAGTTATCGTTAAGTTGTTAGGGGGTAATAACTTCGGCATGAAGGAGGTTAACCATAAAGGCGAATAAGAGTACTTGTGGCATTTAAAACCAAGGAAAGCAGAGTGGCCTATTACGGAAAGGTTTAAACATGAGCCGTAATCATTCAATAGAAAACCTTAATTAAAGAAAAGTACCGAATGATGAACTGTAACTTTAGCGTTTTGTTAAATTAGCCAGTATACGAATTATAACACTAAAATTTGACACGTAAATATTACTATAAATCTTCAATATGTGTTTGTTCTATACCAATGGTATCATTGCTAATTTTATCTTTATAATCTGTTTTAATCAATCGGTCTTTGGGTAACTCTATATAATAAAATTTACTAGGTTGTACCGTTAACGACTTATTTCTTAACCAAGGGTTCATTAATTTTAAAACCTTGTAATTACATCCGTTATCAAGGCTATACTTTATTAAGTCGGGAATACTTCTAGTAACTTTTATTTTAACCGTTTCTACTTGTACATACTTATGGTTATTAATTACATTAAATCCAAAACTACGTGGTTGTTCTATTATTCCTTTTATAGCTAAGGTTCTAAATACATAACGGGAGGTTTCTGTATTTAACAATAAATCGTAATAGTTGCTTACGCCTTGTTGCTGCAATTGTTTGCGCACACCATCAATTCCCATGTTGTATGATGCAGCCACCAACGACCAACTATTGAATACTTTATAAGCCTCTTTAAAATAACGACAAGCAGCTTCAGTTGATTTTTCTATATGGTAACGTTCGTCTACATCAGCACTTACTTCTAATCCATAGTTTTTGGCTGTAGCTTCTAATATTTGCCAATAACCCGATGCACCTGCAGGTGAAACTAAGTTTTGTAACCCACTTTCTGCTAAAGCCAGATATTTCATATCATCAGGAATTCCGTTTTTAGCCAAAATAGGTTCGATAATAGGAAAAAACTTATGTGCCCTCTTAATCATCAATAAGGTTTGTGATTGCCAATAAACATTCGTCAAAATTTCTCGGTCGTATCTTTCTTGAATATCAAAATCGGTTAAAGGAACCGCCTCTCCTGCAAACACCAATTTATCAGGTGAAGCCAGAGAATAAATTTTATAATACGTTTCAAACTCACGCTGCATTTTATCGTCCTCGGTTAATGTTGCATGTATAAAAAATCCACCAATAAACGAAAGGCCAACAATTAAAAAATAAAATCTAAATTTTGGGTTTAACATCAGACAAAGATAGTTGATTAATAATTAAACGATAAAAACACATTATTTTGCATACACATAATTTAAACCTTTATGAAAACACTGAAGTACATCGGTATAAGTATGCTGATTTTGGTTTTACTTTTTACCATCATAGGATTATTTTTACCTAGCAAGGTTCATGTAGAGAGAAGCATTTCGGTGAATACAGCGCCTGATGTTCCTTTTAATTTAATAAACGACTTGAGTAAATTTAATGAATGGAGTCCTTGGTACAACATAGATACCAACACAGTTTACTCCAATAGCGAATTAAAAACAGGTGTAGGTGCATGGATATCATGGAAAAGCGATAATCCTGATTTAGGTAATGGTAAATTGTCTATTACTGAAAATAAACCCAACGAGATGATTGTTACCAAACTTGAAATTGAAGGTTGGGACCCATCTATAGCATCTTATTTATTTACTAAAGAAAACAATACCACTAAAATAACATGGACTATGGACAGTGATATGGGTTATAATTTAATAGGTAGATGGTTTGGTTTGGTTATGGATAATATGATTGGAAAAGATTACGAAAAAGGACTTGCAGCCCTTAAAAAGATTTGTGAAGAACAACCAATACAAGATAAATTAGAAGGATTTGATGTGAACTTAAGAACCCTACCCACACAAAACTTTATATACTTAACCAACCAAAATATAAATGCCACTGAAATAGGTTTAAAAATTGGGGAAAGTTTGATGAAACTTGATGCATTTGCTAAAAATAACAAAGTTGATATTGCCGGACCTCCATTTACAGTTTGGTATAGCCCAAGTAATTTTGTTACAGGCATACCAATATCGGGTGAAGTATTGGCAACAGACAAAGACATTAAAGTTGGCCAACAAAACGCCTGTGAGGCTTATGTGGTAAGTTATTATGGTGCATACAGCAATACGCAAGCTGTATACGAAAATATGAGTTCTTTTATTACAGAAAAAGGGAAACGCCCTTCAGGACCGCCAAGAGAATTATATTTATCGGATCCTGTTTTAGAGAAAGATACCGCAAAATGGTTAACTGAAATTGTGTTTCCAGTTCAATAAAAAAGGTGGGTTCGGCAAACGAACCCACCTTTTTTATTTTATCGTTTTTTAATCAAATGCTCCTCTTAGCTCATTAAC